>NZ_JBFBGN010000079.1:0-33847 GCF_040684675.1 Streptomyces sp. NPDC089915
CCGACAAATCCCAAACAGGACAGCCGAAGCGTCAGTCAGTCGATGAGTCAGACCCACCGGCAACATCACCACGAACATCATCACTGTCAGTCGACGGCGCAGCCCGAGGCGGCCACCGGCAGCGGGGCCGGGACGCCGAGGGTGGGGATGCCGAGCATGACGCCCTGGGGCTGGGCCGGGGCGGCGTTGCGCTTCTCCCAGGCGTCGCCCGCGCGGGTGCGGCGCACGGCGGTGGTCGGGCCCTCGGCCAGCAGGTGGTGCGGGGCCGCGTAGGTGATCTCCACGGTCACCACGTCGCCCGGGCGGACCTCCTCGTCCGGCTTGGTGAAGTGGACCAGGCGGTTGTCGGGGGCGCGGCCGGACAGGCGGGCGGTGGCGCCGTCCTTGCGGCCCTCGCCCTCGGCGACCATGACCTCCAGGGTGCGGCCGACCTGCTTCTTGTTCTCCTCCCAGGAGATCTCCTCCTGGAGGGCGACCAGGCGCATGTAGCGGTCCTGGACGACCTCCTTGGGGATCTGCCCGTCCATCTCGGCGGCCGGGGTGCCGGGGCGCTTGGAGTACTGGAAGGTGAAGGCGCCGGCGAAGCGGGCCTCGCGGACCACGTGCATCGTCTGCTGGAAGTCCTCCTCCGTCTCGCCGGGGAAGCCCACGATGATGTCGGTGGAGATCGCGGCGTGCGGAATGGCGGCGCGGACCTTCTCGATGATCCCGAGGAAACGCTCCTGCCGGTAGGACCGGCGCATCGCCCGCAGGACCGGGTCCGAACCCGACTGGAGCGGCATGTGCAGCTGCGGCATCACGTTCGGGGTCTCGGCCATGGCGGCGATGACGTCGTCGGTGAAGTCCTTCGGGTGCGGGGAGGTGAAGCGGACCCGCTCCAGGCCCTCGATCTGCCCGCAGGCGCGCAGCAGCTTGCTGAAGGCCTCGCGGTCGCCGAGGTCGGAGCCGTAGGCGTTGACGTTCTGGCCGAGCAGGGTGATCTCCGAGACGCCCTCGGCGACCAGGGCCTCCACCTCGGCGAGGATGTCGCCGGGACGGCGGTCCTCCTCCTTGCCGCGCAGCGCCGGGACGATGCAGAAGGTGCAGGTGTTGTTGCAGCCGACGGAGATGGAGACCCAGGCGGCGTACGCGGACTCGCGGCGGGTCGGCAGGGTGGAGGGGAAGGCCTCCAGCGACTCGGCGATCTCGATCTGGGCCTCCTCCTGGATGCGGGCGCGCTCCAGGAGGACGGGCAGCTTGCCGATGTTGTGCGTGCCGAAGACCACGTCGACCCAGGGGGCCTTCTTGACGATGGTGTCGCGGTCCTTCTGGGCGAGGCAGCCGCCGACGGCGATCTGCATGCCGGGGCGCTTGGTCTTCATCGGGGCGAGCCGGCCGAGGTTGCCGTAGAGCTTGTTGTCGGCGTTCTCGCGCACCGCGCAGGTGTTGAAGACGACCACGTCGGCGTCGCCGTCGGAGCCCTCGGGGGCCCGGACGTAGCCGGCGTCCTCCAGCAGACCGGAGAGCCGCTCGGAGTCGTGCACGTTCATCTGGCACCCGTAGGTGCGCACCTCGTAAGTTCCCTTGGGGTCCACCACTGCCGGGCTCCGGTCGCTGCTGCTGGTCATGCAACAAGGGTAGGCGGTGCCGGACGGCCCCCCGTCCCCCCTCCGGCGCAGGCCCGGGTCCGGGGCCGGACGGCCGGGCGGCCACGGCCCGGCGGGCGGGCCGTGAGCGCGGCGGGCGGGCCGTCGGCGGGACGGGCGGGCGGGCCGTGACAGGACGGGCGGGCTGGTGGGAGGATCGCGGGCATGCCCCTCGTACCACCCCGTGTCAGCCCGCGCCGCCTCCTCGTGGGGCTGGCCGCCGTGCTGGCCCTGGCCGGGGTGCTGCTGTGGTGGCTGCGGCCCTTCGGGGAACCCGCGCTCACCGGGAAGCTCACGTTCAGCACGGGCGTCCGCACCGGCGTCTACCACCGCTACGGGCAGCTGCTGGAGCAGGCCCTCGCGCAGGACATGCCCGGGGTCAAGGTCCGGCTGGAGCCCAGCGAGGGCTCCCAGCAGAACCTCCAGCGGGTGGCCTCGGGCGAGGCGGACTTCACCATCGCGACGGCGGACGCGGTCGCCAAGTACCGGGCCGACGGGAAGCCGGGCGCGGAACAGCTGCGCGGGGTCGCCCGGCTCTACGACGACTACGTCCAGCTGGTGGTGCCGGCCGGGTCGCCGGTGCAGTCGGCCCGTGACCTGCGGGGCAAGCGGGTCGCGGTCGGCCAGGAGGGCTCGGGGGTGCGGCTGGTCTCGGACCGGCTGCTGCGGGCGGCCAAGCTGGACCCGGCCCACGACATCACCCCCGTCGCCATCGGCATCGACACCATGCCGGCGGAGCTGGAGGCGGGGCGGATCGACGCCTTCTTCTGGTCGGGCGGCCTGCCGACGAACGCGGTGCGCGAGCTGTCGGAGCGCTTCGACATCCGGCTCGTCCAGCTGGGCGACCTGGTGGAGCAGCTCCAGGCCAGCGGGACCCCCGCGCGCTACTACCGTGCGGCGGTGATGCCGCAGGACGCGTACGCGCGGGCCCGCAACACCTCGTCGGTGGCCACCCTGGCCGTACCGAACCTGCTGGTCACCAAGGAGGGGACGGACGCCCGGCTGACCGAGCAGTTCACCCGGACGGTGATCCTGAGCCGGGACCGGATCGGGCACGAGGTGCACGCGGCGCAGCTGGTGGACCTGCGGACGGCGATCTACACCGATCCGCTGGACCTGCACGAGGGGGCCCGGCGGTACTACCGCTCGGTCAAGCCGTAGCGCGCCGTCAGCCGGCGGGCGCCAGCATCCTCGCGGCGGCCGCCGCGCCGATGAGCCCGGCGTGGGTGCCCAGGGCGGCCGGGACGACCCGGAGGTCCTGGACGAAGGACAGGGTGGCGTACGAGGCGAGGTGGCGCCGGACCGGCCCGAAGAGGGTCTCCCCGCTGGCGGCGACCCCGCCGCCGATCACCGCGATGTCGGTCTCGACCAGGGTGGCGGTGGCCGCGATGGCGGCGGCCAGGGCGCGCCCGGCGCGGTCGAAGGCGGCCAGCGCCACCGGGTCGCCCGCCGCGGCGGAGGCGGCGACGCCCGCCGCCGTCGGGTCGGGGCCGGTCCAGCCCTGGGCGAGGGCCCAGCGGGCGATGGCCGTGCCGGAGGCGAGGGATTCGACGCAGCCCCGGCCGCCGCAGGCGCAGGGTTCGCCGTCGAAGGCGACGCTGATGTGGCCGATGTGACCGGCGTTGCCGGTGGGGCCGGTGTGGAGCCGGTCGTTCAGGACGAGGCCGCCCCCGACCCCGGTGGAGACCACCATGCACAGGGCGTTCGCGTACCCCCGGGCGGCGCCGAGCCAGTGCTCCGCCGCCGTCATGGCCACCCCGTCGCCCGCGAGGACGACCGGGACGCGGGCCCCGCGGGCACCCAGCTCGGCGGCGACCCGCTCCTGGACGGGGAAGCCGCGCCAGGCGCCGATGTTGACCGGGCTGACCGTGCCCCGCGAGGTGTCGACCGGGCCGGCGCTGCCGATGCCGCAGCGGACGGCCCGCTCCCACTCGGGGTCTTCGGACAGCTCGGCGATGACCTCGGTGACCGCCGCCATGACGGCCTCGGGGTCCGTTCCGCGCGGGGTCGGGCGGCGGGTGGCCGCGGTCATCGAGCCGTCGGGGTGGACCAGCGCCCCGGCGATCTTCGTCCCCCCGATGTCGATCGCCACGGCCGGGCCGTCGGCCTCGGCCGCGGCGGACGCCGCCGCGGCCGCGCGCGGGGTGGGGAAGGCTGAGGTGGGGGTGGTCACGGGCACTCCTGAAAAGGGGTCGGATTTCAGTATGCGGCCGGCGGCGGGGCCGTACTCCCGCGGGGTTCCAGCCGGGGCAGCTCGCTGTCCCGGACCCGGGGCGGGGCGCCGGCGAGGACGGAGAGCAACTCCTCGGCGGCGAGCCGGCCGAACCCGGCGGTGTCCCGGACCAGGGCGGTGAGCGGGGGGTGCGTGACCCGGCACAGGGCCGAGTCGTCCCAGGCGACGATGGAGAGCCGCCCGGGCACCGGGATGCCCAGTCCGGCGGCGACCGCGCTGCCCGCCACCGCCATCACGTCGTTGTCGTAGACCAGGGCGGTGGGCGGCTCCGGCTCGGCGAGGACCCGGCGGGTGGCGGCGGCGCCCTCGGCGTCGGAGTAGTCCGTGGGCACCGAGCGCACCCGGCCCGGCGGGATCCCGAGCCGCGCGGCCCCGGCGCGCAGGGCCTCGATCCGGCGGGCGGTGTGGGCGAGGCCGGGCAGGCCGGCGATGTGGACGATGCGCCGGTGGCCGAGCCCGTGGAGGTGGTCCAGGACCTCGGTCATGGCCCGGGCGTCGTCCGCCCGGACGGCCGCGAGCACGGGCCGCCCGGCGGCGTCGGCGTCCCCCGCGTCCCTCCCGCCCCCGGCCTCCCCGGCCGGGCCGTCGGCCGTACCGGCACCACCGGCACCACCGGCACCACCGCCACCACCCGCACCGCCGCCTATCACCACCGCCGGAAGCCCCAGCCGGGTCAGCAGGGCCGGGCGCGGGTCCGTGGTGCGGGGGTCGACGACGAGGACCCCGTCCACCCGGCGCTCGGCCCACCAGCGGCGGTAGACGGCGCATTCGGCCTCGACGTCCTCGACCACCTGGAAGAGCAGGGCCGTCCCGGCGGCCGAGAGCGCCTCCTGTACGCCGGAGACCAGCCGCAGGAAGAAGGCCTCGGCACCGAGGGTGTGCGCGGGGCGGGCCAGGACCAGCCCGACGGCGCCGGAGCGTTCGCCGGACAGGGCCCGGGCGGCGCTGTTGGGCCGCCAGCCCAGCTCCTCAGCGACCCGGCGGACCCGGGCGCGGGTGTCCTCGGAGACGCCCGGTCGGCCGTTCAGCGCGAAGGAGACGGCGCTCTCCGACACCCCCGCCCGGCGGGCGATGTCCTTGATGGTGGGTCTGCGGGCCATGGCCGTGCCTGCCTCATCCCTCGGTGGCGGGGTCGACGTGGTCGACGTGGACTGCGTTGGCCGGACCGTACGCGATCCGGCCCCCGCCGTCCGCACCGGCGGCGGGCCGCGACGGCTCCGGGACCGGCCTGAACCGCCCTGCCCCTTTCCCTGCCCGAGCCGGTACGCGCGCCCGTACTAAACCGCATTAGCGACGACGGGTTCACCTGCCCGCAACCGGTGCGCCGAAACGGCTGAAGCGCATAAGTCACCCGCCCGCCGGAATTCGGCCGAAGGCCGTCCGAGGCCCTGTTGACTTCCTGCGGACCGGCCCGGAAGTTTGTGGGCGTCCGGCGAATTCCCCTTGAACTCCGGGACCCCACATGGACCGCGCCGCCCACCCCCGCACCGTGCGCTTCGGCGCGAACTACACCCCGACCCGGGGCTGGTTCCACCACTGGCTGGACTTCGACCTCGACGAGGTCCGGGCCGACCTCGACTCGGTGGCCGCGCTCGGCCTGGACCACGTACGGGTCTTCCCGCTGTGGCCGCTCTTCCAGCCGAACCGGACCCTGATCCGGCCGCGCGCCGTCGAACAGCTCGTGGCGCTCGCCGACGCGGCCGCCGAGCGCGGGCTCGACGTGGCGGTGGACGGCCTCCAGGGACACCTCTCCAGCTTCGACTTCCTGCCCGCCTGGACCCGGACCTGGCACCGCCGGGGCCTGTTCACCGATCCGGACGTGACGGCCGGTCAGGAGGAGTACCTGCGCACCCTGGCCGCGGCCCTCGCCGACCGGCCGAACTTCCTGGGCATGACCGTCGGCAACGAGGTCAACCAGTTCTCCGACGCCCCCCACCCCGACCCCGACCGGATCACCGCCGCCCAGGCCGGGCGGTGGCTGGAGCGGATGCTGGCCGCCTGCGAGGAGGGCGCCCCGGGCCGGTTCCACCTGCACGCCGAGTACGACGCCGTCTGGTACCGGGACGGGCACCCCTTCACCCCCGCTCAGGCGGCCCGGCTGGGCGCGGCCACGGCCGTGCACTCGTGGGTGTTCAACGGCACCGCGCAGCGCCACGGCCGCACCGGCACGGCCACCGAACAGCACGCCGCCTACCTGATCGAGCTGGCCAAGGCCTGGGCCGAGGACCCGCACCGCCCGGTGTGGCTCCAGGAGGTGGGGGCGCCGGCGCCGCTGGTGCCGCCCGAGCACGCGGCGGAGTTCACCGAGGCCACCCTGGCGGCCGCGCTGGACTGCCCGGGCCTGTGGGGGGTGACCTGGTGGTGCTCGCACGACGTGTCCCGGGAGCTGGCGGACTTCCCGGAGCTGGAGTACGGGCTGGGCCTGCTCACCTCCGGCCGCCGGACCAAACCGGCCGGGGCCGCCGTCGCCCGGATCGCGAGAACCCTGCGGGGCCGGGAGCACCGCCCGGCCGTACGGTCCACCGCGCTCGCCCTGGACTCCGGCTCGCCGCGGTCGGCCTGCGCGCCGGGCGGCGCGTTCTTCGAGGCATGGGCGGTGCTGGCGGCGCGCGGGGTGCGGCCGGCGGCGGTACGGGAGGAGGACGCCGGGAACCCGGCCCGGCTGGCCGCGCGCGGCATCACCGAGGTGCTGCGCGTACACGACGTCCTGACCTGACCGGACCTGACACGGGCCGACCCTAGTCCGCCCCCGACCCCGCCCCCGACCCCGAGGAGCCCCCGCATGTCCGAACCCGGCAACGGCGCCGGTCCTCGTCCCGCCGCCCCCTTACCCCCGGCGCGCCGCGCCGTCCTGGCCCTGGGCGCCGGGGCCGGAGCGGCCGCCCTGCTGCCCCCGGCCGGCCGCGCGGCCGCCGCCACCCCCACCCCCGAGGCCGAAGCCGGCACCCTGGCCCCGTACGCCTCCTACTGGTTCCCCGACTCCCTCCCGGCGGGCGCCCCCGGGCCGGGCGTCGTCTGGCGCTCCCTCAGCGAGTGGAGCCCGCACTCGGATCCGGACCTGGCCCACAACACCGCGAGCGTCCCCCTGGCCCCGCGCTTCACTCCCGTCCCGGCGAACCGGGACGCCCGCGCGGGCCAGGCGCGGATCACCTCCCTCGTCTCCTTCGGGCCCACCTCCCGCAACCCCTCCCAGGGCTCGGCGAACGCCGACTCCTACGCGCTGACGCACTGGGCGTACCTCGACGAGCTGGTGTTCTGGGGCGGTTCGGCCGGCGAGGGCCTCGTCCTCGCGCCGAACGCGCCCGTGGTCGACGCCGCCCACCGCAACGGGGTCCGGGTCCTCGGCAACGTCTTCCTGCCGCCCGTCGCCTACGGCGGCGACCTCCGCTGGACCCGGGACCTGGTCCGGCGCGAGCCCGACGGCCGGTTCCCGCTCGCGGAGAAGCTGGCCGAGGTGGCGGTGGCGTACGGGTTCGACGGCTGGTTCGTCAACGCCGAGACGGACGGCGGCGACAGCGCGCTGGCCGGCCTGATGCGGGGGTTCCTGCGCGCGCTGCGGGCCGCCGGGGAGCCGCACGGGCTGCGCATCACCTGGTACGACGCCATGAACAGCACCGGGGCGGTGGGCTGGCGGGGCGCGCTCGACGAGCTCAACCGGGAGTTCTTCGAGGACCGGGCGGGCCGGGTCGCGGACACGATGTTCGTGGACTTCCGCTGGACCCCCGGCTCCCTGGCCGCCTCGGGCGACCTCGCCGAGCGGCTGGGCCGGTCCCGGCACGAACTGTGGGCGGCCGTGGACGTGGAGTCCAGGGGCTGGGACGCCGTGGTCGACTGGGACGCGATCGTGCCGCGCGGCCGCGACCACGTCGTCAGCCTCGGCCTCTACCGGCCCGAGTGGACCCGCGAGCACCTCGCCGACCGCTCCCCCGGCGCCTTCCACCGCGCCGACGACCGGTTCTGGACGGGCGCGTCCCTGGACCCGGCCCGGCCCGCGCCGGACGCGCCCTGGCGGGCGCCGGCGGCGTCCGTCGCCGACCGGTCCACCGTCGGCGGGCTCCCGTTCGCCTGCTCCTTCAACACCGGGCACGGGCTGCGCTGGTACGAGGGCGGCGCCGTGGTGTCCGACGCCCCCTGGAGCCATCTCGGGCTCCAGGACCGGCTCCCGGGCCGCCGCTGGGTGGTGGAGACCGAAGGCGAACGCCCGGACGTGTCCCTGGACTTCGCGGACGCCTGGCGCGGCGGCTCCAGCCTCCTCGTGACGGGATCCCCCACCGCGCCCGCCGCCGTCGGCCTGCACGCCGTCCGGCTGCCACTGGTCCCCGGGGCGGTCGCGGAACTGGTCCACTCGGGCGGCCCCGTGGACGTCGAGCTCGGGGTGGCCGTCCGAGAGCCGGCCGCACCGGGCGCCCCGGTCCCGTACACCTGGCTGGGGGCCGGCACGGCGGACGGCGCCGGGGGCTGGCGGACCTCCCGGATCCCCCTCGCGGCGCTGGCCGGGCAGACCGCGCACGCCCTCGCCGTACGGATCACCGCGCGCGGTACGACGCCGGTGTCCTGGCGGCTCGGAGCCCTGTCGGTACGCGACACCACCGCCGGGCGGCACCCGGCCCCGCCCTCGCACCTGCGGGTCGACGCCTCGGCCCGCCGGGGCCCGGAGGCCGAGCTCCGCCTGTCCTGGCGCCGGGCGGCCGGGCCGGTCCGGCACTACGAGCTGCTGCGCCGCCTGCCGGACGGCACCCGCCGCTTCCTGGCCGGCACCTGCGGGACCGCCCTGTACCTGCCGCGCCTGGAGCGGGCCGGGCGGGAGCGGGCGGCCGCCCTCGAACTGCGGGCCGTGGACGAGACGTACACGGCCTCGGCGCCGGCCCGGGCCGGCTTCCCGTGGTGAGGGTTCAGCCGCCGTCCGGGCCGGTGCGCGGTACGGCCACCGTCACGCGCAGCCCGTGCGGGGTGTTCTTCGCGTAGGAGAGGGTGCCGCCGCCGGTGGCGAGCAGGGCGCGGGAGATGGACAGGCCCAGTCCGGAGCCCTTGACGTTCTGGTGGCGGCCGCTGCGCCAGAAGCGGTCGCCGACCCGCTGGAGCTCCTCCTCGGTCAGTCCGGGCCCGCGGTCGGCGACGACGACGAGGGCGCTGCCGCCCTCCGCGGAGACGGACACCTCGACCTCCTCGCCGGCCGGGGTGAACTTCAGGGCGTTGTCGATGACGGCGTCCAGGGCGCTGGACAGGGCGATGGGGTCGGCCCAGCCGGTGACGGCGGAGCGGCCCGTCTCACTGAGCCGTACGCCCTTCTCCTCGGCGTACGGCCGCCAGGAGGCCACCCGCTCGGCGGCGAGGGCGCCGATGTCGGTGAGGCTGATCTCGGCGGAGGCGTGCTCGGCCAGCGCCAGGTCGAGGAGGTCGTCGAGCACCTGGGCGAGGCGTTTGCCCTCAGTGCGCACGGAGGCGATCTCCTCGTTTCCCTCGGGGAGTTCGAGGGCGAGGAGCTCGATCCGCAGGAGCAGCGCGGCGAGCGGGTTGCGCAGCTGGTGGGAGGCGTCCGCGACGAACGCCCGCTGCTGCTCCAGTACCTCTTCGACGTTGTCGGCCATCTCGTTGAACGAGCGGGCAAGGCGTCTGAGTTCCGGGGGGCCGCTCGCGGCGGCGACGCGGGAGTTCATGCGTCCGGTGGCGATGCCGTGGGCGGCGGCGTCCAGGGTGCGGACGGGCTTGAGCACCCAGCCGGTCAGCCGCAGCGCGGCGCCGAAGGCGACCAGCATGGCGGCGGCGAGCCCGGCGGCGATGAGCAGCCAGCCGTGCAGGATCCGGGCGCGCATCTGGTCGGTGGGGGATTCGGTGGCGACGACGGCGACGACGTCGCCGTCGAGGACGACCGGGGAGACCACGAGGAGCTTGCCGTTGACCTGCCAGGGCCAGACCTGTCCGGGGTCGTGGCTGCGGCGTCCGGCGAGGGCCTCCTCGAAGGAGCGCCGGGCCTCGCCGGAGTCGGGCAGCTGCCACCAGCCGGGGGCGCGGACCATGGCGTTGTCGTCGCGGTAGAAGATGCCGACGCGGATGCCGTACAGCTCCTGGTAGCGGGCGAGTTCCAGCTGGAGGGTGTCGCGCCGCTCGTCGGCGCCGGTGGCGCCGGAGCCCTCGGCGTCGATGACGAACTGGGCGAGGGCGGCGAAGCGGGCGCTGTCGTCGATCCGGTCGACGACCACCTTCTGCTGCTGGGCGGCGGCGAGGCTGACGGCGAGCGGGAACCCGAGGGCGAGCAGCACGCCCGCCATCAGGACGACGAGGAGCGGGAGCAGGCGGGCGCGCACGGCGGGGCCCCGCTAGGGCGCTGCCGGGGTGACGAGCCGGTAGCCCACCCCGCGGACGGTCTCGATGAGGGCGGGCATGCCGAGCTTGGACCGGAGCGAGGCCACGTGCACCTCGAGGGTGCGGCCGGTCCCCTCCCAGCTGGTCCGCCAGACCTCGCTGATGATCTGCTCGCGCCGGAAGACCACCCCGGGCCGCTGCGCGAGCAGGGCCAGGAGGTCGAACTCCTTGCGGGTGAGGGGGACGTCGCTTCCGTTGACGGTGACGCGCCGGGTGGGCAGCTCGACGGCGACCGGGCCGAGCCGGACCAGGCCGGGCTCGCCCGCGGCCGCACCGGGGGCGGCGGGCTCCTCGGTGGTGCCGGTGCGCCGGGCGACGGCGTGGATGCGGGCGAGGAGTTCACCGGTGTCGTACGGCTTGACCACGTAGTCGTCGGCGCCCATGTTCAGGCCGTGGATGCGGGAGCGGACGTCACCGCGGGCCGTCACCATGATCACGGGGGTGCTGGTGCGCTTGCGGATCTTGCCGCAGACCTCGTAGCCGTCCTGGTCGGGCAGGCCGAGGTCGAGCAGGACCACCCCGAAGGGTTTGGCCCCGGCGGGCAGCAGGGCCTGGAGGGCCTCCTCGCCGTTGCGGGCGTGGGTCACCTGGAAGCCGTGCCGGGCGAGGATCGCGGACAGGGCGGCGGCGACGTGGTCGTCGTCCTCGACGAGCAGCAGTCTCATGGTCGTCCCCCTCTCCTTCTCTCGCTCTTCGGTTTCCGTTCGCGTGGCAGATGGCCACCATGCATCCACGCCGATGAAGAGTCCCACGTCAAGGGGGTTCCGGTCCGGCGAGTCTTCCGTTATGCACCCGGTACGCGTACACCGTGCCCGCGCGGGCCCGCCGCACGGAGCGTATCGGGGCGAGTCCCTATCGTTATCCTCAATTCTCGCTCAGATGTCGTGACGGTGTGCGCGCCTCGTCACTACTGTCCTGCCAACCGACGGAGGACGGAGCAAGAAGCCGATGAGCGGAGTATCAGTGGCCAAGGACGCGCAGGACGCGGCGGGCGCCGCGGACGGCCTGGTCGTACTGAGCAACGTCAACAAGCACTTCGGCGCGCTGCACGTGCTTCAGGACATCGATCTGAGCATCGCCCGCGGCGAGGTCGTCGTGGTGATCGGTCCTTCGGGATCGGGCAAGTCGACGCTGTGCCGGACCATCAACCGGCTGGAGACCATCGACTCGGGCACCATCACGGTCGACGGGAAGGAACTGCCCTCCGAGGGCAGGGAACTGGCCCGGCTCCGCGCCGACGTGGGCATGGTCTTCCAGTCGTTCAACCTGTTCGCGCACAAGACGGTGCTGCAGAACGTGATGCTGGGTCAGCTGAAGGTCCGCAAGACGGACCAGGCGGCGGCGATGGAGAAGGCGAAGTCGCTGCTGGACCGCGTGGGCGTCGGCTCCCAGGCCGACAAGTACCCGGCGCAGCTGTCCGGCGGCCAGCAGCAGCGCGTGGCGATCGCCCGCGCGCTGGCGATGGACCCGAAGGTGATGCTCTTCGACGAGCCCACCTCGGCCCTCGACCCGGAGATGATCAACGAGGTGCTGGAGGTCATGCAGCAGCTCGCCCGCGAGGGGATGACGATGGTGGTCGTCACGCACGAGATGGGCTTCGCCCGCTCGGCGGCCAACCGGGTCGTCTTCATGGCCGATGGGAAGATCGTCGAACAGGCCGCTCCGGAGCAGTTCTTCAGCGCCCCGAAGAGCGACCGCGCCAAGGACTTCCTGTCCAAGATCCTGCACCACTGACGCCCGCGTCTGGTAGTGATCCGGTCGACGGCCCACGCCGTCGCACACGACGTGTCCAGCTCGTCGTTCAACAACGTCTCACCTGAGGGAAGTTCACCATGAAGGTTCTCAAGGCCGGCGCGGCAGTGGCCACGGCCGTCGTCCTCTCGCTGACGGCGACCGCCTGTGGCGGCGGCAGCAAGGACAGCGCGAGCGACGCGGGCACCTCCGGCGGCGGCAAGTCGGACAAGATCGCCATCGGCATCAAGTTCGACCAGCCCGGCCTGGGCCTGAAGACCCCCGACGGCAAGTACGAGGGCTTCGACGTCGACGTCGCCACGTACGTCGCCAAGGAGCTCGGCTACCAGCCGGACCAGATCGAGTGGAAGCAGGCCATCAGCGCCGAGCGCGAGAACCTGATCTCCAACGGGGACGTGAAGTTCATCGCCGCGACGTACTCGATCAACGACAAGCGCAAGGCGAAGGTCGACTTCGCGGGCCCGTACTTCCTGGCCCACCAGGACCTGCTGGTCCGCGCCGACGAGACCGGCATCACCAAGGTCGAGGACCTCAACAAGAAGAAGCTCTGCTCCGTCACCGGTTCCACCTCGGCGCAGAACGTCAAGAAGGACCTGGCCCCCCAGGCGGACCTGCTCGAGCAGGGCGGCTACTCCGAGTGCCTCACCGCGCTGGAGAACAAGAGCGTCGACGCGCTCACCACGGACGACTCGATCCTCGCCGGCTACGCCGCGCAGGAGAAGAACAAGGGCAAGTTCAAGCTCGTCGGCCTGAAGATGAGCAACGAGAACTACGGCATCGGTCTGAAGAAGGGCGACAAGGACCTCCAGACCAAGATCAACGCCGCGCTCAAGAAGATGGTCGCCGACGGCAGCTGGGAAGCGGCCGTGAAGAAGAACCTCGGCCCGGCCAACTACAAGAACGAGCCTGCCCCGCAGATCACCGAAGGCAGCTGATTTCCCGGTGAGGTGCGCGCCGCCGCCCGCCCGTCCGCGGGCGGCGGCGCGCCCCGCCGGCCATCCTGGGGAGAGCGCAGGGCATCGTGTTCGACTTTCTTGATTCCGGGCAGTACGACCTGCTCGGAGCCTTCTGGGTGACGGTTCAGCTCACCCTCTACTCGGCGGCGGGTTCCCTCGTGTGGGGCACCGTCCTGGCCGGGATGCGGGTCAGCCCGGTCCCGCTGATGCGGGCCTTCGGCACCGCGTACGTGAATCTGGTCCGCAACACCCCGCTGACCCTGCTGGTCATCGCCAGCTCCCTGGGCCTCAGCCAGACCCTCGGCTTCAGCATGGGCGGCAGCACGTTCAAGGAGACCGGGTTCCGGCTCGCCGTCCTCGCGCTGACCGCCTACACCGGCACCTTCGTCTGCGAGGCGCTGCGCTCGGGCATCAACACCGTGCCCGTGGGGCAGGCCGAGGCCGCCCGCGCGCTGGGACTGAGCTTCTTCCAGGTGCTCACCCTGATCGTGCTCCCCCAGGCCTTCCGGGCGGTCATCGCGCCGCTCGCCAACGTACTGATCGCCCTCACCAAGAACACCACGGTGGCGGCGGCCATCGGCGTGGCCGAGGCGGCCCTGCTGATGAAGGAAATGGTCGAGAACGAGGCGGACGCGCTCTTCGCCGTCTTCGGGATCTTCGCCCTCGGTTTCTGCCTGCTGACCCTGCCCACCGGTCTGCTGCTGGGCTGGGTGGCCAAGCGAGTGGCGGTGAAGCGATGAGCTCGGTGCTGTACGACGTCCCCGGCCCCAAGGGCAAGGTCCGCAACTGGATCTACACGGCCGTCTTCCTGGTCCTGTTCGCGCTCGCAGCCTGGTGGATCCTGTCCGTCATGGCGGACAAGCAGCAGCTCGACGCCGACAAGTGGAGCCCGTTCGTCACCGACGGCCGGATCTGGACCACCTACCTCCTCCCCGGCCTCGGGGAGACCCTGAAGGCTGGCGCGATCGCCATGGTGATCGCCCTGCCGCTGGGCGCCCTGCTGGGCATCGGCCGGCTCTCGGACCACGCCTGGGTGCGCATCCCGGTCGGCGCGGTCGTCGAGTTCTTCCGCGCCATCCCGGTGCTGATGCTGATGCTCTTCGGCTACGCGTTCTTCGTGAAGTTCGTGCCCGCCGTGGCCTCCGACTTCCGTCCGGTGTACGCGGTGGTCACCGGCCTGGTGCTGTACAACGCTGCGGTCATCGCCGAGATCGTCCGCGCCGGCGTGCTCTCCCTGCCGCGCGGCCAGACGGACGCCGCCAAGGCGATCGGCATGCGCAAGGGCCAGACCATGGTCCACGTGCTGATCCCGCAGGCCGTCACGGTCATGCTGCCCGCACTGGTCAGCCAGCTCGTGGTCATCCTCAAGGACACCGCGCTCGGCGGTTCGCTGCTCGGCCTCACCGACCTGCTCGCCGCGAACCGGCAGATCTCGGCGAACTACAGCAACACCATCGCCACGCTCGTGGTGGTCGCCCTGATCTACATCGCGGTGAACTTCGCCCTCACCTCCTTCGCCTCCTGGATGGAGGGCCGGCTGCGGAAGTCGAAGAAGGGCACCGGCACCGTGCTCGCCGTGGCCGAGGTCGACGACCTGGCCACCGGGGCCAACTCGGCGGGTGGAGCGTAGGGGGCTGACGTCCGGTCAGTCCGGCATGATGCGTAGCCTGTGTGGTGGGGCGGAGCTCTCCGCCGCACCACACTGCTTTGTCCGGACCGGGGTCACTTGACGCCGGAACCTCCAGTGGGTTGCATACGTTCTGTGATCACATACCGGACATCGGGAGCCGCATCATGGACCCGGTGATCGTCGTCGGCTCGGGCCCCGTCGGACTCTCCCTGTCCCTCGCCCTGGCCGGCCACGGCGTGCCCTCCGTCCTCCTCGACGAAGGGCCCGGCAAGGACGAGCCCCGGCCCGCCCGCAGCGTCGTCCTGCACTCCGACACCGCGGCCATGGTCCACCGGCTGGGCTGTACGACCCTGCGCGACGAGGGCGCGCGGTACGCGGCCTGGCGCACCATGAGGCGCCGTCAGGAGTCCGGGCGGATCACCTTCGAGGACCACCCCGCCCCCCTGCACCTCCCGCAGCACGCCCTCACGCGCGGGCTGCGCGCCGCCGCCGTGGACCACCCGCTGATCCAGCTGGTCACCGACTCCAAGCTCGACTCCCTGGAACAGGACGGGCACGGGGTCACCGCCCACACCCGGGGCGCCGAGACCACCTGGTGGCGCGGCAGCCACCTGGTCGGCTGCGACGGCGCCCGCTCCACCGTCCGCAAGCTGCTCGGCATCCGCTTCCCCGGCCGGACCGCCGTCGAGCGGCACGCCGTGGCCGCGCTGCGCGCCGAACTGCCCTGGCCCGGCGAGGCCTTGCTGCACCGCAACCCGCCGTCGGGGCCCGAGGAGATCACCGCCCGGCCGCTGCCCGACGGGGTCTGGCGGCTGGACTGGCTGCTGCCCGCCCGGGGGGAACTGGTCACCCCGGACTCCCTCGTCACCCTCATCCGCGACACCCTCGCGCTCTGGTGCGGGGGCAGCACTCCCCCGTACGACCTCATCGACACCGGGGTGCACACCCTGCACCACCGCCTCGCGCGGCGCTGGCGTGACGGGCGGGCCTTCCTCGCCGGGGACGCGGCGCACCTGCTGGGCGCACTCGGCACCCAGGGCGTCGAGGAGGGGCTGCGCGACGCGGAGAACCTGGCCTGGAAGCTGGCCCTGGACTGGCACCAGGGCGCCTCCGACGCCCTGCTCGACAGCTACGAGGGCGAGCGGCGCACCGCGGTCGCCGCCCGGCTGCGCGCCGCCGACCAGGCCCTGCCCGCCCTGCGCGGCGGGGGCGGCCTGCGCACCCTCCTGCCCGGGTCGGGGCGCTCCGCCGAGGCCCTGCTGACCGACGGGCACCTGGGGCGGGGTCCGCTGGGCGGCCGCCCGGTGTACGCCCCGCCGGTGGCCGTACGGGAAGTGCCGACGGACACGGAGCCGGGCGGGCCCGTGGCGAACGTGCCGGTCTCCGCGCCCGACGGGTCCACCGTCCCGCTGCGCGACCTGCTCGGACGGGGACGGCTGCTGGTGCTGCTGGTCGCACCGGGCACCGGGGTGTGGGACCGGCGGCACTGGCTGGGCGCCGGGCTGATGCCCCGGCTCGCGGCGGCCGTGACGGCGCTGCCGGTGCCGGCGGACCTGCTCGTGGCGGACGGCTACCCGGGGGCGCCGGCCCACACCGTGCTCCTCGTACGGCCCGACGGGCACCTGGCCGCGACCTTCGCGGGGGTCCGCCCGGCCGAGCTGTACGCGGCCGCGGACGCGGTCCGGGCCGGCGCCCCGGCCGGCGCTCCCGCCACACCCGCCCCTGTGATCGATTGACCGCCCTCGGGCAGTCGTGGTTCACTCGCCGACATGACCGGCAACGACGTACGCCTGTGGCGGAGGGTTCACATGGACCTGCTCCGCTACGCGGGCTGCGTGTGTCGCCCCTCCTGCTGATTCGCCCCCTCCCCGCGCGCCCCGCCGCCCTTCCGGGCCCGCGCGCCCTTTTCGCGAACCCCAGGACGGTCACCACCCCATGTCTGCCTCCGTGTCCACGCACGCCCCCGCCCGCCCCTCCGCCCCCACGGCGGCGGAACTCCTCGACTTCGCCCTGCGCACCGCCGCCGACCCCGCGATCGTCGACTCGCTCCCCCTCGACCCGGAGGGCCGGACCTGGATCCGGCTCGACGGCCCGGGCGGCAGCGAGGCCTGGCTGATCGGCTGGCCGCCCGGCACCGGCACCGGCTGGCACGACCACGCCGAGTCCCGGGGCGCGTTCGCGACCGCGCGGGGCCGGCTCACCGAGCACTCCCTGACCGTCCGGCTGCCCTCCGAGGGGTGGCGGAACCTGGAACTGGCCGGGGACGTGGACCGCACCCGCAGCCTCGGCGCGGTGACGGGGCGGGCGTTCGGCGAGCACCACGTCCACGAGGTGCTCAACGCGTCCGAGACCGAGCACGCGATCTCGGTCCACGCCTACTACCCGCCGCTCCCGCTGATCCGCCGCTACAGCCGCAGCGGGCCGGTCCTGACGCTGGAGCACGTCGAGCGCCCGGCGGACTGGCAGTGAGCGGGCCGGGCCCGGTGGGCATCGACGAGCTCCTGGAGCGGGTCCGCGCGACGTACGCCCGCATCGGCCCGAGGCCCGCGTACGAGGCGTGGCGGGACGGGGACGCCCTGCTGGTGGACATCCGCTACCAGGCGCTGCGCGAGCGGGACGGGGTGATCCCGGGGGCGGTGGTCGTGGAGCGCAACGAACTGGAGTGGCGGCTGGACCCGCAGGGCTCCCACCGCCTCCCGGAGGCCGTCTCGCACGAGCTGCGGGTGGTGGTGATCTGCAACGAGGGCTACGCGTCCTCGCTGGCGGCGGCGTCGCTCCACGCGCTGGGGCTGCGCCGCGCGACGGACCTCACGGGCGGCTTCCAGGCCTGGCGCGCCGCCGGGCTCCCGACCGCTCCCGCGTAGGTACTCCCCGCCCCGCCCTTCGCCCGTTCCCCGGAGCTCCGCCCCGGACCCCCTTGCGCTCAAACGCCGCGCGGGCTGTCTATAGCCCCGCCGGCGTTTGAGGCGCGGGGGTCTGGGGGCGGAGCCCCCAGGAGGCCCCGCCCGGGGTCACGCCGACGTCGCCGCGTCCACCGGGCGCCGTCGTAGGGCCAGGCGGCCCGGGAGGGCTACCGCCGGGAGGGCCAGGAGGGCGGCCGCTCCGGCCACCCCCGCCCACACCACCGGCAGCACCGTCGGCGCCGCCGACCCCGTCATCCCGACGCTGAACCCCGTCAGCACCGCCGCCGCGATCCCCGACCCCAGCACCACCCCCGTCAGCAGCACCCCCACCGCCTCGGCGCGCAGCATCCGCAGCACCTGCCGCCGCTGCGCCCCCGCCAGCCTCAGCAGGGCGAACTCCCGGAACCGCTCGGCCGTGGACATGGCCAGGGTGTTGACCACCGCGATCGCGGTGAAGGCCAGGACCAGGCCCATCGCCAGCAGGTTGACCTCCGCCCCGGCCGCGTCCCGCCGCTCCCGCGCCGCGTCCGCCTGGGCCGCCGACAGCACCGACACCCCCGTCGCCCCCGCGGCGGCGGCCAGCCGGTCCCGGTCCACGCCCGGCTCGGCCGCCACCAGCACGCTGCCCGCCAGGGGGTTGTCCACGTGCGCGGCGACCAGCCCGTGCGGCAGGGTCACATCACCGAAGCCGAGCCCCCGCGCGTACACGGCGGAGACGGTCAGCGTCACCGGGGTGCCGTCCCCCAGGGTCAGCCGCAGCGGGCCGCCCGGCTTCAGCCCCAGCTGTTCGGCGGCGAGTTCGCTGACCGCCGCCCGGCCCTCGCCGAAGCCCTCCAGGCTGCCGGCGGTGACCGCCGGGTCCCAGGTGCGGGTCAGTCCGGCCGGGGTCACGCCCTGCGCCGCGTACTTCGTCAGGCCAACCCGTACCGAGGTGCGCACCACCTCGGTGACGGCCGTGACCCCGGGCGTGCGGCGGACGCGTTCGGCCGCCTCCGGGCTGACTCCCGGTCCCCGCGCGCCGAGCACCCACGCGGCCCGTACGCCCTCGCGGGCCTGCGCCCGGCCCGCGTCGCCGAGGGTCGGGGTGATGAAGAGCACGGTGCAGGTCATCGCGGTCAGCAGGGTGAGCGGGGTGACGGCGGACGCCATGCGGGTGGCGTTGCCGCGCAGGTTGGCGGTGGCCAGCCGGCCGCCGGGGCCGGTCAGCGCGAGCGGTCCGGCGAGCAGCGCGGCCGCGCCCCGCACCAGCAGCGGGCCGAGCAGCGAGACGGCGCCGGCCAGGACGACCACGGCCAGGAAGGTGACCGGCGTCGACGCCGGTTCGGTGCGCAGCGAGCCGAGTACGACGACCAGCACGGCCCCGCCGGCCAGCAGGAGCAGTCCGGCGACGGTGCGGGCCCAGGCGGGGCGGGGCCGCTCGACGGCCGCTTCGGCCAGGGCCTCGGCGGGGCGGATCCGGGCGATGCGCCGCCCGGTGATCCGGGCCGCGGCCCAGCCCCCGAGGAGGGTCGCCGCGACGGCCGCGATCATCGGGAGGATCCCGGCGGTGCGTTCCAGGGTGGCGGGCACGGCCCCGGTGGCGACGAAGCGGCCGTGCAGCCAGGCGGCCAGCGGGAGTCCGGCGAGGGCTCCGGTGATCCCGGCGGCCAGGGCGACGAGGAGCGCCTCCCGGCCGAGCATCCCCCGCAGCTGCCGGGGGGTGGCGGCGACGGCCCGCAGCAGGGCGAGTTCGCGGTGGCGCTGCTGGACGGAGAGGGCGAAGGTGCCGGCGACCACGAGGATCGCGACGAGGAGGGAGGTGCCTCCCATGGCGCCGCCCATGGAAACGAGCCTGGTGCGGGCGCCGGCGGCGTCGAGGAACTCGACCGGGCCGCGGTCGTCACCGGTGGAGACCCGCGCGGTGGTGCCCTCCAGGGCCCGGGCGATCCGGGCGGCGAGCTGCCCGGCGTCCACGCCGGCGCCGGGGAGCACGCCGATGGCCGAGACCCGCCCGGCGCGGGCGGCGAGCCGCTCGGCTTCGGCGTCGGTGAAGAAGAGCGCGCTCTGGTGGCCGAGGCCGCCGGAAGCGGCCCGCGCCACGCCGCTGACCGTGTAGGTCTTCGGGTCGCCGGTGGACTGCACGGCGAGCCGGGCCCCGGCCGCGAGGCCGGCCCGGGCTGCCAGGTCGCGGTCGATGACGACCTCGTCGGCGTCCGCGGGGGCGCGGCCTTCGGCGAGGGTGAAGGGGGTGAGCGCGGCGGAGGTCCAGGCGTGCCCGTACGAGGGCTTCGGCGTGCCCGCGGCCCCGGCGGCCAGCGGGACGGCCTGGAAGGTGAGCTCGGGGACGGCCCGTCCGACGCCGGGGACGGAGCGGACGGCCTCCACGGCGGAGGCCGGCAGCCAGGCCCGTTCGGCGACGGGCTTGGCCTTGTGCTTTGTCTTGGTCTTGCCCTTCTTCTCCGTGACCGTGGTCGCGTGGACGTTCTGGTCGGCGGAGACGAGGACCGGGGTGCCCGCGTAGCGCTCGGTGGCGATCCTCCCCCGGAGCCCGGTCTCCAGGAGGGTGCCGCAGGCGGTGATCAGGGCCGCCGCGCACAGCAGGGCGACGAAGGCTCCGAGGAAACCGGCTCTGCGGTGCCGGACGGTCCGAAGGGCGTAGCGCAGCATCATGCGGTCAACTCTGTCGGCGGGAGCCCCTCCCGGCACTGGAGTGCCCCGGCCTCCCGGCCGGGGGGCTACCCCCACCCCCTGCGGGGGTCAGTCCCCGGGGTACCCCAGGTCATCGGCGTCCTCGCCCTCCGTCTCCAGGGCGCGGCGCACCACCCGCAGGGCCATGCCCTCCGGGTACCCCTTGCGCGCGAGCATCCCGGCCAGGCGCCGGATCCGCTTGTCGCGCTCCAGCCCCCGGGTCGAGCGGAGCTTGCGCTCCACGAGCTCCCGGGCGGTCTGCTCCTCCTGCTCGGAGTCCAGCTGTTCCAGCGCCTCCTGGACGAGGGTGGTGTGCACCCCCTTGGTCCGCAGCTCCTGCGCGAGCGCGCGGCGGGCCAGGCCCCGGCCGCGGTGGCGGGACTCGACCCAGGCCCCGGCGAAGGCGGCGTCGTCGATGAGGCCCACCTCCTCGTACCGGGACAGGACCGACTCGGAGACCTCCTCGGGGATGCCCCGCTTCGCCAGGGCGTCCGCGAGCTGCCGCCGGGTGCGCGGCATCCCGGTGAGCAGGCGCAGGCAGATCGCCCGCGCCTGCTCCTCGGGGCTCTGGGGCGGCAGCTCCTGGCGGGCCTCACGGCCGCCCCTCGCTCTGCCGCCCCTCTCCCGCTCTTCCCGCACGGTCAGCTCTTGGCCACGGCGGCCTTGGCCGCCGGCTTGGCCTTCGACGCCGGGGCGGGCACGGAGGCGTCGGCCGACGCGGTGGCCGCGGCCGCCTCGTCGCCCTCGGCGTCCTTGGCGTCCTTGCGCACGCCGACGCCCAGCTTCTCCTTGATCTTCCGCTCGATCTCGTTGGCGAGGTCGGGGTTGTCCTTCAGGAAGTTGCGGGCGTTCTCCTTGCCCTGGCCGAGCTGGTCGCCCTCGTACGTGTACCAGGCTCCGGCCTTGCGGATGAAGCCGTGCTCCACGCCCATGTCGATCAGGCCGCCCTCGCGGCTGATGCCCTGGCCGTAGAGGATGTCGAACTCGGCCTGCTTGAACGGGGGCGCGACCTTGTTCTTCACGACCTTGCAGCGGGTGCGGTTGCCGACCGCCTCCGTGCCGTCCTTCAGGGTCTCGATGCGGCGGATGTCGATGCGTACGGAGGCGTAGAACTTCAGCGCGCGGCCACCGGTCGTGGTCTCCGGCGAGCCGAACATCACGCCGATCTTCTCGCGGAGCTGGTTGATGAAGATCGCGGTGGTCTTGGACTGGTTCAGCGCACCCGTGATCTTGCGGAGCGCCTGGCTCATCAGACGGGCCTGGAGACCGACGTGGGAGTCGCCCATCTCGCCCTCGATCTCCGCCTTCGGCACGAGCGCCGCGACGGAGTCGATGACGATCAGGTCGAGGGCGCCGGAGCGGACCAGCATGTCGACGATCTCGAGGGCCTGCTCACCGGTGTCCGGCTGGGACAGGATCAGGTTGTCGGTGTCGACGCCGAGGGCCTTGGCGTACTCGGGGTCGAGCGCGTGCTCCGCGTCCACGAAGGCGACGGTGCCGCCGGCCTTCTGCGCGTTCGCCACGGCGTGCAGCGTCAGGGTCGTCTTACCGGAGGACTCCGGGCCGTAGATCTCGACCACGCGGCCGCGCGGCAGACCGCCGACGCCGAGGGCGATGTCCAGCGCGGTCGACCCGGTGGGGATGACCTCGATGGGGTCGTTCGGCTTGTCGCCGAGG
The DNA here is from genome assembly GCF_040684675.1 of Streptomyces sp. NPDC089915. NCBI lineage: Bacteria > Bacillati > Actinomycetota > Actinomycetes > Kitasatosporales > Streptomycetaceae > Streptomyces > Streptomyces sp. NPDC089915. Next base: position 21,807 of record NZ_JBFBGN010000079.1, read on the forward strand.
CGCATGACCGCACCCTTGCCGAATTGCCGTTCAATCTGTGCGAGCGCGGCGTCGAGAGCCTTCTCGCGGTCGGTGCCTGCCATGGGTTCCACCCGGTTTGCTTGAGTCGATCGCTTCACGCCATTGACGCTAACGCCTGCCACTGACAATGCGCTTCCACGCCCGGTTCGGCTGTGGATAACTCATCAGAATGGATGTTCGATTTCCCTGTCAAGCCGACCACGCCGCCCCCCGCAACCCCTTCGCACCGAAGGCGGAACGGCCCCCACCGCCCCCGGCCAGGCCTTCCTCCGGAACCAACGACGCCGACGCCGGAAGGGCTCCGCCCTGTGGCGCGCGTCACATCCCCCGGACGTCACGCCCGGCCGGTCCGGACTGTCCCCATGACGAGCGTCCGAGCCCCCGACCGAGGAGGACAGCCCCATGGAGACCGTGACCGTCGAGCGCGTCATCGCCGCACCCGTCGAGGACGTGTTCCGCTGGCTCACCACGACCACCCGCTACGAGGCCTCGCCCCTGGTCCTGCGCTGCCGCCTGACCCGGCCCGGGGCCGGGGCGCCCTACGGGGTCGGCGCCGTCCGCCGCCACCTGTGGCTCATCGGCTGGTTCGAGGAGCGCATCACCCGCTACGACCCGCCGTACGCCACCGAGTACACCGTCGTGCGCAGCCTGCCGCCGTCCCGGCACGAGCTGGGCCGGATGACCTTCACGGAGGCCGGCGGCGGCACCCTCGTCCGCTGGACCACCCGCGCCGAGATCCGCGTCCCCCTGCTCGGCGCCGGGCCCACCCGCCGGCTCACCCGGCTGATCGCCCGGCCGCTGATCACCCGGGCCTTCGGCAGCATCCTCGACGCCGCCGCCACCGCCCTCGCCCCGCCCGTGCGGTGACCGGAACGCGCCGCGGCCCCGCCGCGCACCGGGAGGCCGGTGGCGGCGGGGCCGCGGGGGTCCGCCGGGGCGGGGGTTACGGCTTGGGCAGGGTGCAGCCGGGGCGGTTCAGGTCGACCTGGTTCCCGGCGCCGATGCACGGGACGAGGATGTAGGTCTGCTGGGCGTAGTTGATGCCCTGGCGGACCGTCACGTTGCCCGCCTGGTCCACCTCGCACGGGTTGTTGTCCGTGCAGCGCTGGCCGTCCTCGTTGCCGGTGTTGTTGACGGCGACGACCTTGCCGGACGTCGTGTCGATCACCGGCGATCCGGAGGTGCCGCCGATGGTGTTGCAGGAGGAGGTGTAACGGACCGAGTCCTTCCAGGTCCACTCCCCCTCCTTCAGGCGGTAGGCGAACCCGTCGACGCTGCAGCTGTACGTCCGCTTCCAGTAGCCGGAGACCACCTTGATGGCGGAGCCCTGCGCCGGGCGGGCGTCGTCGAGGGTGAGCGCGGCGATGCCGTACTTGCTCTGGATCTGCGCGTACGTCTGGGTCAGCTGGTACAGCGAGACGTCCGTGTCCGTCATCGTCCCGTACGCGATCTTGCTCGCGCGCAGGGTCGCGACCTTCGAACCCGAGGCGTTGAGCAGGGAGAAGCTGCGGCTGGACGCCCGGTTGACGAGGACCTCGCCCGGTCCCGGGAAGCCGGTCTCCAGGCAGTGGCCGTTGGAGAGGACGAGCGCGGGGTCGTTCGGCTGCGAGCCGGGCGCGCGGACGACGGAGCCGGAGCAGTTGCTGAGCGCGACGGTGCCCGCGTAGGTGACCGCGGCGGCCCGCTGGGGCGCGAGGTCCTGTGCCACGGCCGGAGTTGCCGCCGCTCCGGTCAGGAGCAGGGACAACACGGCGCCGGCGAGAGGCTTGTTCATGTGGGGGTTCCCCTCTGGTGACGAATGCGACCGAAGATCCTTCGGTTGACATGTGCACTGCATTCTTAGTCCAGCGGGATCAACGCACAATAGGGCATGGGGAGTTGGGGATCAGGGCGGCCGAAAGTCCCCGGCAATAAACGGAATCAACCCTTCCAACACCCCGCGAGCCGGGCGGGGGAACCCAATTCGGGGCGCATGGCCCACACCCCCGGGCTGGCGCGAAACGGCCCCCGCATGGCCGGTACTCTGCGGTGCCCCCGACGACGGGGGCCGTGAGATTCCGCTCAGGAGGACCCATGGCCGTCAAGAAGGCCACGATCCAGCAGCAGGTGGCAGACGCCCTCGCCCAGGCCAACCCCGGCGACCGGCCCATCGTCACGATCCAGGCCATCGCCGGCCCGAGCGTGTGGCTGATGAGCATGCTCGGCCTCATCGGCCAGGCGTTCCTCAGCTACTACTTCGTCACCGTGACCGAGCAGGCCGTGGTGCTCCACCGGGCGAGCCGGATGAGCAACCGCCCGCAGGAGATCGTCTTCGCGATACCGCCCCACCAGGCCGTCGGCACGATCACCGAGGTCAAGCGCAACGCCATCTGGAGCTCGTTCCGGATGCAGCTCCCCGGCCAGGCGACCCCGACCCGCATGAACGTGCACCGCATCTGGCGGGGCGAGATGGACCAGCTGCTGGGCCTGCTGACGGGCCAGAACCAGCCGGCCGCCTGACGTCCGCGCACGCGGACGCACGCGCGGACGCGCCCGGGCGCGGAGGGGACACGTCCCCAGCCCCCTCCGCGCCCGAAGTGACAACCCATGGTTGACACCCCACGAGTGTCAACCTAGGGTTGCACCTATGACGAACCCTTCCGTGGAACCCGTCCGCATCACCAACCCCGTCCGCCTCGACGAGCTGATCGAGGCCATCAAGAACGCCCACGCCGACAGCCTGGAGCAGCTCAGCGGCGCCGTCGTCGCGGCCGAGCACCTCGGTGACGTGGCCGACCACCTGATCGGCCACTTCGTCGACCAGGCCCGCCGCTCCGGCGCCTCCTGGACCGACATCGGCCGCAGCATGGGCGTCACCCGCCAGGCCGCCCAGAAGCGCTTCGTCCCCAAGGCCGACAAGGAGGGCGACCCCGGCCTCGACCCCGAGGCGGGCTTCGCCCGGTTCACCCCCCGCGCCCGCAACGTCGTCATCGCCTCGCAGAACGAGGCCCGCGCCGCGGACAACGCCGAGATCCGCACCGAGCACCTGGTGCTGGGCCTGCTGGCCGAGCCGGAGGGCCTCGCCGGACTCGTCCTCACCGCCCGCGGCATCGCGGCGGACTCCGTCCGCTCCGCCGCGACGGCCACCCTGCCCCCGGCCTCCGCGGAGATGCCCGCCCTCGTCCCCTTCGACGCCAACGCCAAGAAGGTCCTGGAGCTCACCTTCCGCGAGGCCCTGCGCCTGGGCCACGGCTACGTGGGCACCGAGCACATCCTGCTCGCCCTGCTGGAGCTGGAGAACGGTACGGGCACCCTCAGCGGCCTCGGCCTGGACAAGGCCGCCGCCGAGGCGGCCGTCACCGAAGCCCTGGCAGCCGTACTCGGCGCGGACGGGCAGCCGTAGCCTCCCCGGAACCGGTACCGGTACCGGAACCGGAACCGCCCGGGTCCTCCCCGCCGGCCTCGCCCGCCACCTCGTACCGCTTCACGTAGGCGCCGAGGAAGGCCTGCAGGGTCGCCACGGCCGGAATCGCGATGAGCGCCCCGACCGCCCCCAGCAGGGCGGTCCCCGCGATGACGGAGCCGAAGGCCACCGCCGGGTGGATGTCCACCGTCCTGGCGGTGAGCTTCGGCTGCAGGACGTAGTTCTCGAACTGCTGGTAGACCACCACGAACCCCAGGACGTACACCGCGTACCAGGGATCGACGGTGAAGGCGATCAGCGTCGGCAGCGCGCCCGCCAGGTAGGTGCCGATGGTGGGGATGAACTGGGAGACCAGGCCCACCCACACCGCGAGCGCGGGCGCGTACGGCACCCCGAGGACCGCGAAGAGCACGTAGTGCGCGATGCCGGAGACCAGGGCCATCAGCCCGCGCGAGTACAGGTACCCGCCGGTCTTCGCGACGGCGATCTCCCAGGCCCGCAGCACCTCCGACTGCTTGGCGGGCGGCAGCACGGAGCACAGCGTTCGCCGCAGCCGGGGCCCGTCGGCGGCGAAGTAGAAGGCGAACAGGCCGACCGTCAGCAGCCGGAAGAGCCCGCCGAGCACGGTGGTGGAGACGTCGAGCACCCCGCTGGCGCTGTTCTGCACGTACTTCTGGAGCCAGTCGGAGTGCACCAGGCTGTCCTGGATGTCCAGCCGGGACAGCTCGGTGTGCAGGGTGCGGTTGATCCAGTCGATCACCATGTCGAGGTAGTGGGGGAAGCCCTCCACCATGTCGACGATCTGCCCGGCGAGCATCGAGCCGAGCAGCGCGAGGAACCCGGCGGACGCGACGAACACCCCCAGGAACACCAGGAAGGTGGCGAGCCCGCGGCGCATGCCCCGGGCCGCCATCCTGGCCACGGCGGGTTCGATCGCCAGCGCCAGGAAGAACGCGATCAGGACGTTGACGAGCAGCCCGATCAGCTGGTGGAAGGCCCAGCTGCCGAGCTGGAAACAGGCGACGAGCGCCAGTACGAGGATCACCGCGCGGGGCAGCCAGCGCGGCATCCGCGCGTCCGCCCGGGCCGGAGCCGCGGACGGCGGGCCCCCCGCGGGGGCGCTGCCGGCGGGTGCGGGGGCCTGCGCGTCCCGCACGTCCTGCGGGTCTTCGGGGTGTTCGGTCATCTCGTCTGTCGCTGCCACGCCGCCCAGTCTGTCCCACCCGCCGCCCGGACCACGAAGCCGCCCGGCCCCGGGCCCGGGCTCAGCGCAGCGAGGCCGGGACGTCCATCGCCGCGCACACCGCGCGCCACACGTCCTTCGTCTCCCAGCCCGCGTCCAGCGCCTGGTGGACCGTGCGCCCGCCGAGCTCCGACATGACGTGGTCCCGCGCGAAGGACTCGGCGTAGGACGCGCCGAAGTGCTCCGCCATCCGCTCCCAGAAAATCGTCAACCGCATGCCCCCAGTATCCCGCCCCGGAGAGTGCACCGTTCCCGTTGCCGCCCTCCGCCGCCGCTCCCGCGCCCTACGGTGGCTCGCATGCCTGGAGACGAAGCTTCCGCGGCCGCACCGGCCCCGCCGGCCCGCGCCGAGCGGTTCATCTGGCTCACCGCGAGGGTGCTGGAGCAGCGCCGGTTCGCGTACCACTTCCTCGGCGGGGAGGCCGACGCCGTGGACACCGCGCTCGGTTCCTACCTGGGCGCCGACGGCGGCTACGGCCACGCCCTCGACCCCGATCTGCGCGGCCCGCTCAGCCAGCCCCTGCACACCGCGCACGCCCTGCGGATCCTCGACGGGCTCGGCCGCTGCGCCGGGCAGCGGATCGAGCGGCTCTGCCGGCACCTGACCCGGATCTCCACGCCCGAGGGCGCGCTCCCGCTGGCCGTCGCGGTCCCGCACGGCCATCCGTCCGCGCCCTGGCACCAGGTCTGCGACGACCCGCCGGGCGAGCTGGTGACCACCGGCCCCGTCGTCGGGGTGCTGCACCGCAACCGGATCTGGGACGCCTGGCTCTTCCGGGCCACGGAGTTCTGCTGGGACCGGGTGGAGACCCTGCGCCAGGCGCACCCGTACGAGGTCCAGGGCGCCGTGTCCTTCCTCGACGGCGTCCCCGACCGGGCCCGCGCGGCGGCGGCCGCGGACCGGCTGGGCCGGCTGGTGCGCGAGCGGCGCCTCGCGGTGCTCGACCCGGACCGCCGCGAGGAGTACCCGCTCTCCCCCGGCTACGCCCCGGGCGAGCGGCTGTTCCCGTACGACTACGCGCGGCGGCCGGAGTCGCTGGCCCGGAGCTGGTTCACCGACGAGGAGATGCGCCGCTCGCTGGAGTTCCTCGCGGCCGAGCAGCAGCCGGACGGCGGCTGGCCGGTGCACCGCCGGGCCTGGGCCCCGGGCGGCACCCTGGAGCGGCGGCCGATCGCCACCATCGAGGCCCTGCTGACCCTGAGGGCGTACGGGTGGCCCCTGGGATAGGGGCCCGGCTCAGCCGCCGAGGGCCCGCACCCCTGCGGTGACCACCACCGCCGCCGCGACGACCACGAGGAACGGGGCGCGCAGCAGCAGGGCCACGGCGGCGGCCGCCAGCCCGGCGGCGCGCGCGTCGAGGACCAGCTCGTGGCCGGTGCTGAAGGTCTGCTGGGCGGTGAGCGCCGCGAGCAGCGCGACCGGCAGCAGGGCGGAGAGCCTGCGCACGGCCGGGCGCTCCAGGGCCCCGGCGGGCACGAGCAGTCCGGCGAGCTTGACGGCGTAGCAGCCGGCGACGGTCATCCCGATGGCGATCCAGACGTTCACGAGGTGCGTCCCTTCAGCCACAGCACGGCGGGCGCGGCCAGCGCGGCGATCAGTACGGGCACCCCGGCGGGCAGCACGGGCAGGAAGCCCAGTCCGAGGACGAGCGCGAGCCCGGCGACGGCGCGTTCGGTGGTGCTCTTCAGCATGGGTGCGAGGAGGGCGAGGAAGACGGCGGGTCCGGCCGCGTCCAGCCCCCAGGCGGCGGTGTCCCCGATGGCCTCGGCGCCGAGCGCGCCGAGCAGGGTGGTGAGGTTCCACAGCACGAACAGGGTGAGCCCGGTGACGGTGAACCCGAGCCGGGCCGACCTGCGGTCGGGCTGGGCCAGGGCCACGGCGGTGGTCTCGTCGATGACCCAGTGCGCGGCGAGGGGCCGGACGGCCTTCGGGAGCGCGAGCAGCTGGGAGAGGCGCAGCCCGTAGAAGGCGTTGCGGGTGCCGAGGAAGAAGGCCCCGGCGGCCGCGGTGAACGGGTTCCCGCCCGCGGCCAGCGCCCCGACCAGGGCGAACTGGGAGGCTCCGGTGAACACCAGCAGGCTCAGCACGCAGGCCTGGAGCACGCTGATCCCGGCCCCGGCGGCGGTCACCCCGAAGGCGAACCCGGACAGCCCGACCGCCACCCCGACGCCGAGGGCGTCCCGTACGACGGCGCTCCTGGGGCGCCCTTCCGTCCCGCCGGAGGTCTCTCGTATGACCGCTTGTTCTGTTCCCACCCCGCGAAGGTAGGGGTACGGCCGGGCCCGGGTCTTGTACGTTCTTGCACGTCCGGCCGGTGCGCGGGGCTATCCGGCCCGCGCCCGCCGGTAGGCGCCCGGGGGGACGCCGACGATGCGGGTGAAGTGCCGGTTCAGGTGCGGCTGGTCGGTGAAGCCGACGGCGACCGCCACCTCCGCCGGCGCGCCCCCCGCCTCCAGCAGCCGGCGCGCCCGGCGGACCCGCGCGTCCGTCAGCCAGGTGTGCGGCGGCATCCCGTACCGCTCCCGGAAGGCCCGCAGCAGGGCGAAGGGGCTCGTCCCCAGCTCCGCGGCGAGCCGCTCCAGCGAAGGCGGCTCCGCCATCCGCTCCTCCAGGACGGCCCGCGCCCGCTCCGCGTCGGAGCCGCCCGCGCGGGACACCGTACGGGCGGGCAACGGCGCGGCGTGCCGGCTGAGCATCCGGGCCACGACGGCCCGCAGCAGGGTGTCGGCGGCCAGCGCGTTCCCCGCCTCGGCGGCCCGGTGCACCTCGGTGATCAGCTTCGCGCCCTGCGCGTCGAGCACCATCTCGGCGGTGAAGCCGGGGGTGCCGCGCGGGGTGCCCAGCTCGGCGGCGACCTCGGTGATCAGCTCCCGGGAGGGGTAGAGCGTGGAGTACGCCCAGCCCTCGGGCTCCCCGGCCCGCGCGGTGTGCGGCACCTCGGGGTTGATCAGCACCACGCTGCCCGGCCCGGCCCGCAGGGTGCCGCCGGGCATGCCGATCTCCTCGATGCCGCCGGTGACGGCCGCGATGACGTACCCGTCGTGCGCGTGGCGCGGGAAGGTGTGGCGTACGTAGTGGGCGCGCAGCAGGTCCAGCCCGGGCAGTTGCGGGTAGCGCCAGTGCCGGGCCCACTCGCGGCCCGTCTCGTCCTTCCCCATCCCCTCATTCTGCGCCCCCGTGCCGCCGGGCGTTTGCGCAGGTCCGGCCGGTTGTCAGTGACGGGGTGCACGATGGGGGCATGGCAGGCGCTGCGCTCGACTCGTTCTCCCCCGCGACCCGCTCGTGGTTCACGGGGGCCTTCCGTACGCCCACCTCCGCGCAGGAGGGCGCCTGGCGGGCCATCGGGGAGGGATCGGACGTCCTCGTGGTGGCGCCGACCGGTTCCGGCAAGACGCTGGCCGCCTTCCTCGCCGCCCTGGACCGGCTGGCCTCGCAGCCGCCGCCGGCGGAGCCGAGGAAGCGCTGCCGGGTGCTGTACGTGTCCCCGCTGAAGGCGCTCGCGGTGGACGTGGAGCGCAATCTGCGCAGCCCGCTGACCGGGATCCGGCAGGAGTCGGCGCGGCTGGGCCTGCCCGAGCCGGACGTCCGGGTCGGGATCCGCTCGGGGGACACCCCGGCCGCCGAGCGCCGGGCCCTGGCGCTGCGGCCGCCGGACATCCTGATCACCACCCCGGAGTCGCTGTTCCTGATGCTGACCTCGGCGGCCCGCGAGGCCCTGTCGGGGGTGGAGACGGTGATCCTGGACGAGGTGCACGCGGTCGCCGGGACCAAGCGCGGCGCCCATCTCGCCCTCTCCCTGGAGCGGCTGGACGAGCTGCTGCCGCGCCCGGCCCGCCGGATCGGGCTGTCGGCGACGGTCCGGCCGGTCGAGGAGGTGGCCCGCTACCTCGCCCCGCGCGGCCGGGTGGAGATCGTGCAGCCGCCGTCTGCCAAGGAGTTCGACCTGTCGGTGGTCGTGCCGGTGGAGGACATGGGCGAGCTGGGCGGCTCGCCCGCCACGGAGGGCCGGGAGGGCGGGGACAAGCCGTCGATCTGGCCGCATGTGGAGGAGCGGATCGCCGATCTGGTGCAGGCCCACCGGTCCACGATCGTGTTCGCCAACTCCCGCCGGCTCGCGGAGCGGCTGTGCAACCGGCTCAACGAGATCGCCTACGAGCGGGCCACCGGCGAGCAGCTCGGCGAGGGCGCGCCGCCGCCGGCGGAGATCATGGCCCAGTCGGGCGCCGCGCAGGGGGCCCCGCCGCTGCTGGCCCGCGCGCACCACGGCTCGGTGTCCAAGGAGCAGCGGGCGCTGGTCGAGGAGGACCTCAAGGCGGGCCGGCTGCCCGCCGTGGTCGCGACCTCCAGCCTGGAGCTGGGCATCGACATGGGCGCCGTGGACCTGGTGGTGCAGGTGGAGTCGCCGCCGTCGGTGGCCTCGGGGCTCCAGCGCGTGGGCCGGGCGGGGCACCAGGTGGGCGCGGTGTCGACCGGGGTGGTCTTCCCCAAGTACCGGGGGGACCTGGTCCAGGCCGCGGTGGTGACCGAGCGGATGCGCACGGGGGCGATCGAGTCCCTGCGGATCCCCTCCAACCCGCTGGACGTACTGGCCCAGCAGCTGGTCGCGATGACCGCGATGGACACCTGGCAGCTGGACGACCTGCTCGCGCTGGTGCGGCGGGCGGCGCCCTTCGCGGCGCTGCCCGAGTCGGCGTTCACCTCGGTGCTGGACATGCTGGCGGGCCGCTACCCGTCGGACGCGTTCGCCGAGCTCAGACCCCGGGTGGTGTGGGACCGGGTCGCGGGGACGGTCACGGGGCGGCCGGGCGCGCAGCGCCTGGCGGTGACCTCCGGCGGCACCATCCCCGACCGGGGCCTCTTCGGGGTGTTCCTGGCGGGCTCCGACCCGAAGAAGGGCGGCGGCCGGGTCGGCGAGCTCGACGAGGAGATGGTCTACGAGTCCCGCGTGGGCGACGTGTTCACCCTGGGCACGACCTCGTGGCGGATCGAGGACATCACCCGGGACCGGGTCCTGGTCACCCCGGCGCCCGGGGTGCCCGGCCGGCTGCCGTTCTGGAAGGGCGACCAGCTGGGCCGCCCGCTGGAACTGGGCCGCGCGGTGGGCGCGTTCCTGCGCGAGCTCGGCGCCCTCGGCGAGGAGGACGCCCGGCTGCGGCTGCTGGCGGCGGGGCTGGACGCCTGGGCCGCGGACAACGTCCTGGCGTACCTCGCGGAGCAGCGGGAGGCCTGCGGGCACGTGCCGGACGACCGGACCATCGTGGTGGAGCGGTTCCGCGACGAACTGGGCGACTGGCGGGTCGTGGTGCACTCCCCCTTCGGCGCCCAGGTGCACGCCCCGTGGGCGCTGGCGCTGGGGGCCCGGCTCGCCGAGAAGTACGGCATGGACGCCCAGGTGATGCACGCCGACGACGGCATCGTGCTGCGCCTGCCGGACGCCGACCTGCTCTCCATGGACCTGGACCTCCTCGACCACGATCCGGCCCGGCCGGCCCCGTTCGAGTTCGACGACGAGCAGGCCCCGCTGGGCGCGGCCGACGTGGCCTTCGACCAGGGGGAGGTGGCCGGGATCGTCACCGACCAGGTGGGCGGCTCGGCCCTGTTCGCCTCCCGGTTCCGCGAGTGCGCGGCGCGCGCCCTGCTGCTGCCGCGCCGCAGCCCCGGCAAGCGGACCCCGCTGTGGCAGCAGCGCCAGCGGGCCTCGCAACTGCTCCAGGTGGCATCCGAGTTCGGCTCCTTCCCGATCGTGCTGGAAGCCGTGCGCGAGTGCCTCCAGGACGTCTTCGACGTGCCGGGCCTGACCGAGCTGATGGGGGACGTCGAGGCGCGCCGGGTCCGCCTGGTCGAGGTCACCACCCCCGAGCCCTCGCCCTTCGCCCGCTCCCTGCTGTTCGGGTACGTCGCCCAGTTCCTCTACGAGGGCGACTCTCCGCTGGCCGAGCGGCGGGCGGCCGCCCTGTCGCTGGACTCGCGGCTGCTGGCGGAGCTGCTGGGCCAGGCGGAGCTGCGCGAGCTCCTCGATGCCGAGGTGCTGGAGGAACTGGAGCGGGAGCTCCTGTGGCTGACGGCGGACCGGCGGGCGAAGGACGCCGAGTCGGTGGCCGACCTGCTGCGGCTGCTGGGCCCGTTGACGGACGCCGAGCTGGCGGAGCGGGGCGCGGAGCCGGACTGGGCCCCGTCCCTGGAGGCCGCCCGCCGGGCGATCCGGGTGCGGATCGGCGGCGTGGAGCACTGGGCGGCGATCGAGGACGCGGGCCGGCTGCGGGACGCCCTGGGCACGGCCCTGCCGGTGGGGGTCCCGGAGGCGTTCACGGAGCCGGTCAAGGATCCCCTCGGCGATCTGCTGGCCCGGTACGCCCGGACGCACGGCCCGTTCACCACGGCCGCCGTCGCCGGCCGCTTCGGCCTGGGCGCGGCGGTGACGGAGGGCGGCCTGCGGCGGCTCGCGGCGGCGGGCCGGGTGGTGCAGGGCGAGTTCCATCCGGCGGGCATCGGCCGGGAGTGGTGCGACGCGGCGGTGCTGCGGCGGCTGCGGCGGCGTTCGCTGGCGGCGCTCCGCCAGGAGCTGGAGCCGGTGCCGCCGGCCTCGCTGGCCGTCTTCCTGCCGCAGTGGCAGCACCTGGGCGGCGGGCTGCGCGGGATCGACGGGCTGGCGCGCGCGGTGGAGCAGCTCCAGGGCGCCCCCGTGCCGGCGTCGGCGCTGGAGCGGCTGGTCCTGCCCTCGCGGGTGTCGGGGTACTCCCCCGCCCTGCTGGACGAGCTGACCACCGCCGGAGAGGTGGTGTGGGCCGGGGCGGGGGCCCTGCCGGGCAAGGACGGCTGGATCTCCCTCTACCTGGCGGACGCGGCCCCGCTGCTCCTCCCGGAGCCGCACCCGCTGGAGCCGGGCCCCCTGCACCAGGCGGTGCTGGACGCCCTGTCGGGCGGGTACGGCCTGTTCTTCCGCCAGCTCACGGAGTCCGTCCGGGCCCGCCATCCCGAGGCCACGGACCTGGAGCTGTCCTCGGCCCTGTGGGACCTGGCCTGGTCGGGGCGGCTCACCAACGACACCCTGGCCCCGCTGCGCTCCCTGCTGGGCTCGGGCCGTACGGCGGGCGCCACCGCCCACCGTGCCCGGCGCACGGTCCCGCGCGGCCGGTACGGGAGCCTCGGCGCGACCGTCTCCCGTACGGGCCCGCCCACGGTCTCGGGCCGCTGGTCGCTCCTTCCGGCGGCGGCCCCGGAGCCCACCCAGCGCGCCCACGCCCTGGCCCGCACCCTCCTCGACCGGCACGGGGTGGTCACGCGCGGGGCGGTGGCGGCGGAGGGCATCGAGGGCGGCTTCAGCGCGGTGTACCGGGTCCTGTCGGCGTTCGAGGACAGCGGCCGGGCCCGCC
>NZ_JBFBGN010000080.1:0-32784 GCF_040684675.1 Streptomyces sp. NPDC089915
CGTCAACGGCAACACCCGAGTCGCGGCCCTGCGTGAACTCGGTGTTCCGAGTGTCCGGGACGGGTGGTCATGTCCCGATTGAGCCAGAAACTTGCCCCACTGGCAATCTTCCTTGCCTCTGAGGCAAATTCGCCGGGCGGCGGAGTTCAGCCGCCGTGCTGCCCCAGCACCGTCTCCACGGTGTCGGCCTCCTCCGGCCCCTTGTCCGGGCGGTGCCGCAGGACGCGCGCGAAGCGCAGGGCCACCCCGGCCGGGTAGCGCGGGGAGCGCTGGAGGCCGTCGTAGGCGATCTCCACGACCAGCTCCGGCCTGACCCGTACCGTGAACCCGTCGTCCTCGACCGCGAGCCCGCCCAGCCGCCCGGTCTGCCAGCGGAGCATCTCGTCGGTGAGCCCCTTGAAGGTCTTGCCGAGCATGGCGAAGCCGCCGTCGGCGGCCCGGGCTCCCAGGTGCAGGTTGGACAGCAGTCCGGTGCGGCGGCCGTGTCCCCATTCGGCCGCCAGCACCACCAGGTCGAGGGTGCGCACCGGTTTCACCTTCAGCCACTGCTTGCCGCGCCGCCCCGCCGCGTACGGGGAGTCGAGCCCCTTGACCATGACCCCCTCGTGCCCCCGGCGCAGGGCCTCCGCCCGGAACGCCTCGGCCGCGTCCGCCTGCGCGGCCGGGTCCTCCACCACCAGCCGGCGGACCCGGGCGGTCTCGGGGACGAGTCCGGCCAGGGCGGCGTACCGTTCGCGGACCGGCAGGTCCAGCAGGGCGCGGTCGCCGAGGGCCAGCAGGTCGAAGAAGTACGCGGTGACGGGCAGGGCGCGGCGGGCCGCGGCCACGTCCAGCCGGGAGCCCACCCGGCCCGCGATCTCCTGGAAGGGCACCGGCCGCCCGGCGGCGTCCTGCCCGATGACCTCCCCGTCGAGGATGAACCGCTCCGCCGGAAGGCTCCGGGCCAGCTCGGCGACCTCCGGCAGCCGGCCGGTGATCTCGTCCAGGGAGCGGGTGTAGACGTGTACGTCCGCGCCCTCGCGGTGCACCTGGACCCGGATCCCGTCGAGCTTCTCCTCCACCGCGCAGGGCCCGAGGGCGCGCAGCGCGTCCTCCAGGGAACGTGCGGTACCGGCCAGCATCGGCTGCACGGGCCGCCCGACCCGCAGGGCCACCCCGCCCAGTGCTCCGGCCCCGTCGGCCAGCACCGCGGCGGCCACCCGGGGCAGCGAGCCGTCCAGCATCACCGCCCGGCGCAGCGCGGCCGCCGGCACCCCGGCCGCGGCCGCCACCCCCTCCAGGGCCACCGCGTCCAGCGCGCCCTGGCGGACCTCCCCGGAGAGCAGGCTGCGCAGGAACCGCTGTTCGGCCCCGGTGGCGGCGCCCAGCAGGGCGGCCACGATCCGGCGCCGCTCGGCCTGCGCGCCCGGCCCGGAGACGGCGGCCAGCTCGGCGACCGCCGCGTCGACGGCCCGTACGGTCAGGGCGGGCTCCGCCGCGGGCTCGGCGTCCTGGGCGAGGGTGCGCCAGCCGACGCCCGGGCGGCCCTGCGGGAGCCGGCCGGACAGGTAGGCGATGACCAGGCCCGCCTCGTCGGGCGGCGCGGCGGCGAAGAGCTCCGCGAGCAGGGCGGTCTTCCGCGACCGGGCGGAGGTCTCGGCGACCTCCCGGGACACGCGCGCGACCTCGGCCAGCAGCATGCGGTCCATCCTGCCGCCGCCCGGGCCGCCCCGCAGCACGGGCGGCCGGACGGCCCCGCCTACCGCGGGCGCGGTACGCGGGGCCGCGCGGGTACTCCTGGAGAAGGGGCGGGGCTCCCCCTGAGGGAGCTCGGGGAAGGCGATCACGGGCTTTAGGGTTCCCCTATGAAGCTCCGACTGCCCCGGCGGCCCCGGGACCGCCTGCTCGCCGGCGCCGCCGCCCTCGCGGTCCTCGCGGGCGCCGGCACCTGGACGGCCTCGGCCGCCTCCGGGGACGAGCCGGCCGTGCACCGCGTGGACCAGGTCCTGCGGATGCCCGCCACCGGCACCGGCGACTCCGCCGATCCCGGCGCCGGGATCGACACCTCCTTCTTCACCGCCGGGAACGGCTCCGGGCGCCGGCCGGCCGTCCTCCTCGGCCACGGTTTCGGCGGCAGCAAGGACGACGTCCGCGCGCAGGCCGAACGCCTGGCCCGCGACGGGTACGCCGTCATGACCTGGTCGGCGCGCGGCTTCGGCCGCTCGGGCGGGAAGATCGGGCTGAACGACCCCGAGCACGAGGGCAAGGACGTCTCCGCGCTCATCGACTGGCTGGCCCGCCGCCCCGAGGTACGGCTCGACGCGCCCGGCGATCCGCGCGTGGGCGTGGCCGGCGCCTCCTACGGCGGGGCGGCGGCGCTGCTGGCCGCCGGGTACGACCGGCGGGTGGACGCGATCGCCCCGCAGATCACGTACTGGAACCTCGCGGACGCCCTCTTCCCGCAGGGCGTGTTCAAGAAGCTCTGGGCCGGGATCTTCTTCACCGGCGGCGCGGCCGACGGCCTCGGGCAGTCGGGCCGCCCGGCCGGCGCGGCGGGCCCTCCGGCGGACCCGGGCTGCGGACGGTTCGCGCCTCAGCTGTGCGCCATGTACGAGCGGGTCGCGGTGGCGGGGAAGCCCGACGCCGAGGCGCGCGAACTGCTGGAGCGGCGCAGCCCGTCGGCGGTCGGCGACCGGATCAAGGTGCCGGCGCTGATCGTGCAGGGGCAGGACGACTCCCTCTTCCCGCTCGACCAGGCCGACGCCATGGCGAAGGCCATCGCCGCGAACGGCGCCCCGGTCGCCGTGGACTGGGCGGTCGGCGGACACGACGGCGGCATGCGCGAGTCCGGCCGGGTCGAGACCCGGGTGCGGGCCTGGTTCGACCGCTACCTCAAGGGCGACGAGGGCGTGGACACCGGTCCGGCCTTCCGGATCTCGCGCACCGGCGGCATCGATTCCACCGACGGGCGGATCATGGTGCGCGGCGCGAGCGGCGACCGCTACCCGGGCCTGCTGTCGGATCCGCGCCCGTTCGCCCTGGCCGGGCGGGAGCAGACCTTCGTCAACCCGGCCGGCGGCGCCCCGCCCGCGCTGTCGGCGCTGCCGGGGATCGGCGGGCAGCTCGCCGCCCTCGGGACCGGGTTCTCCCTGGACTTCCCCGGGCAGAACGCCCGCTTCGACTCGGAGCCGCTGGCCTCGGAGGTACGCCTCACCGGGACCCCGACCGTCACCCTCGACCTGAGGTCGACGGCCGCGGACGGCTCGGCCGTGCTGTTCGGCAAGCTGTACGACGTGGGGCCCGACGGGCGGCAGCAGGTGCTGCCGAGCCAGCTCGTGGCCCCGGCACGCGTGGCGGACGCCGGGCAGGGCCGGAGCGTGGAGCTGCGGCTCCCGGCCGTGGACCACTCCTTCCAGGCCGGGCACCGGCTGCGGCTCGTGGTCGCGGCCACCGACCTCGGCTACGCCTCGCCGGCCGAGCCGGCCTCGTACACCGTCGCGGTGCGCTCGCCGCTGCGGGTGCCCGTGGCCGACGGGGTGCGCACCGCCACCGCCGGGCTGCCCGGCTGGATCTGGTGGCTGCCGCTCGGCGCGCTGGCACTGGCCGCCGCACTGCTCGGCATCCGCCGCCCGGGCGGCCGGCGCACCGCCGCCGCGCCGCCGGATCCCGCGCGGGGCGGCGTACCGCTCGACATCAGCGGGCTGACGAAGCGCTACGCGAAGTCCCAGGACCGGTACGCCGTGCGGGACCTGTCCTTCCGGGTGGAGCGCGGCCAGGTGCTGGGCCTGCTCGGACCCAACGGGGCCGGGAAGACCACGACCCTGCGGATGCTGATGGGGCTGATCACGCCGGACGCCGGCGAGATCCGGGTGTTCGGCCACCCGATCCGGCCCGGCGCCCCGGTGCTGTCGCGGGTCGGGGCGTTCGTCGAGGGCGCCGGGTTCCTGCCGCACCTGAGCGGACGGGCCAATCTGGAGCTGTACTGGGAGGCCACCGGCCGCCCCGCCGAGGACGCGCACCTGGCGGAGGCCCTGGAGATCGCCGGGCTCGGCGACGCGCTGGAGCGCGCCGTGCGCACGTACTCCCAGGGCATGCGCCAGCGCCTCGCCATCGCCCAGGCCATGCTGGGCCTGCCGGACCTGCTGATCCTCGACGAGCCGACGAACGGTCTGGACCCGCCGCAGATCCGCGAGATGCGCGACGTGATGATCCGCTACGCCGCCGCCGGGCGGACGGTCATCGTCTCCAGCCACCTGCTGTCGGAGGTGGAGCAGTCCTGCACGCACCTGGTGGTCATGGACCGCGGGCGGCTGGTGCAGGCCGGTCCGGTCGCCGAGATCACCGGCGGCGGGGACACCCTGCTGGTGGCGCTGGACGGGCCGGTGGACGAGGCGGCCGTGGGGAAGGTGGCCGCGCTGGAGGGCGTCGCCTCCGTGGTCCCCGCCGACGAGGGGCTCCTCGTACGGCTCGACGGCGCGACGCCCGCCGCGCTGATCGCCGAACTGGTGCGACTGGAGCTGCCGGTGTCGGCGGTGGGGCCGCACCGGCGGCTCGAGGACGCCTTCCTGACCCTGATCGGAGGTGCGGCATGAGTGCCGTACGTGCCCCGGCGCCCGCCGGGGAGACCGCCCCCGGCTACCGGCCGGGGCGGACCCTGCCGCTGCGCGTGGAGGCGCTGCGGCAGTGGCGCAGGCGGCGGACGCTGGTGATGGGCGGGGTGCTGGCCGCCCTGCCGTTCGTCATGATCATCGCGTTCGCGGTGGGCGGGGCGGACGACGGGCGGGGCGGGAACGGCGGCCGGGTCAGCTTCATCGACACCGCGACGGCCTCCGGCGCGAACTTCGCCGCGACCTGCCTGTTCGTGTCGGCCGGCTTCCTGCTGGTGGTGCCGGTGGCCCTGTTCTGCGGGGACACCGTCGCCTCGGAGGCGAGCTGGTCCTCGCTGCGCTACCTGCTGGCCTCGCCGGTGCCCCGGGCCCGGCTGCTGTGGAGCAAGCTGGTGGTCGCGCTCGGGTTCAGCCTGGCGGCGATCGTGCTGCTGCCGGTGGTGGCGCTGGCTGCGGGCACGGCCGCCTACGGCTGGGGTCCGCTGAAGCTGCCCGCGGGCGGGGCGCTGCCGGCCGCGGAGACGGTGCCCAGGCTGGCGCTGGCGGTGGCCTTCGTGTTCGTGTCTCAGCTGGTGACGGCCGGGCTGGCGTTCTGGCTGTCGACGCGGACGGACGCGCCGCTGGGCGCGGTCGGCGGGGCCGTCGGGCTGACGATCGTGGGGAACGTGCTGGACGCGGTGACGGCGCTCGGCTCGTGGCGCGAGTTCCTGCCCGCGCACTGGCAGTTCGCCTGGGCGGACGCCCTTCAGCCGCAGCTGGAATGGGGCGGCATGGCCAAGGGGGCGGTGGTGTCGGTGTCGTACGCGCTGGTGCTGTTCGCCCTCGCGTTCCGCGGCTTCGCCCGCAAGGACATCGTGTCCTGAGGTCCGGACAGGACGGCGGCCGAGGGCCCTCCCGGGTGTTCCGGGAGGGCCCTCGGCCGTCTGGCGCCGGGGCTGCGTCAGACCGCGTGGGCCTGGGCGACCGCGTCGATCTCGGCGAGCAGCCCGGAGTCCAGCGGGCGGGCGCCGGCGGCCGCGTTGGCGCGTACCTGCTCGGGGGAGGTGGCGCCGGCGATGACCGACGCGCAGCCGGGCTGGGCGGAGAGCCAGCCGATGGCGAGTTCCAGCACGGTGCGTTCGTGCTTCTCCGCGATGGCGGCCAGGGCCTCCACGGTGTCGAGGCGCTCCTCCGTGAGGTAGGCGTCGCGGCCTTCGAGGCGGGAGCCGGCCGGGACGGGGGCGCCCCGGCGGATCTTGCCGGTGAGCAGGCCGTTGGCGAGCGGGAAGTACGGCAGGACGCCGAGCCCGTAGTGGCGGGCGGCGGGCACCAGCTCGCGCTCGGCGGACCGCTCCAGCAGCGACCATTCGTTCTGCGCCGACACGAAGGGCACCGCGCCGGACTCGCGGGCGGTGTGGGCGGCTTCGGCGAGCTGCCAGCCGCTCAGGTTGGAGTGGCCGAGGTAGCGGACCTTGCCCTCCGCGACGAGCTCGCCGAGCGCGGCGAGGGTCTCGGCGACCGGGGTGGCGGGGTCGGGGCTGTGCAGCTGGAGGAGGTCGATGTGGTCGGTCTCCAGGCGGCGCAGGGACTCCTCGACGGCGCGCCGGATGTAGCCGCGGCCGCCGCGGGAGCCGGCGGCGGGGCCGTAACCCATGTCCACGCCCGCGTAGCCGAACTTGGTGGCGAGGACCACCTGGTCGCGGCGGCCCTTGAGGACCTGCCCGAGGAGGCGCTCGGAGCCGCCCCGGTCGCCGTAGATGTCGGCGGTGTCGAGGAGGGTGATCCCCGAGTCGAGGGCGGCGTCGACGACGGCACGGGTGGCCTGGAGGTCGAGGCGGCCCCCGAAGTTGTTGCAGCCGAGGCCTACCGCGGAGACCAGGAGACCTGAACTGCCCAGGGGGAGATAGCGCATGAGGGAACGTCCTCCACACTCATCGGTACATGATCGACAAGCCGCCAGTCTAGGCATACCGTCCGGTCGGGCGACACGGGTTCCGGTCCCCGGGGCGTGAACACCGTGTGTCGACGCGGAAGGCGCCGCCGGCGGGATGCCGGCGGCGCCTTCCGCGCATGCTTCGGATCAGCCGTTGGCGGCGGCCAGCAGCACGTCCACGAGCCGCTCGGCGGCGTCCGGCCGCCCGTACGCCCGGGCCGCCTCGGCCATCCGCGCCCGCCGGTGGGGGTCGGTGAGGAGCGGGCCGACCGCCTCCGCGAGACCGTGCGCTGTGACCTCGCCGAGGAGGGCGACGGCGGCGCCCGCGTCCGCGAGGTACTGGGCGTTGTGCGCCTGCTCGTTGCCGGCCGAGGTGGCCAGCGGGACGAACACCGCGGGCTTGCCCAGCGCGGTGAGCTCGGCCAGGGTGCCCGCCCCGGAACGGGAGATCACGATGTCGGCGAGGGCGAGCACGTCGGGCAGCTCCGGTCCGACGAAGCCGGTCACGTGGTAGCGGCCCGCGAGGACGGGGTCCAGCCCGGAGGCGGCGAAGCGGAGCTCGTCGACGTTGGCCGGGCCGCACTGGTGGATCACGTTCGCGTGGCTCAGCAGCCACGGGAGCACCTCGCGCACCACGCCGTTGATCTGCTGGGCGCCCTGCGCGCCACCGGTGACGTAGACCGTCGGCAGGCGGCGGTCGAAGCCGACGAGGTTCAGCGCGTGCACGGCCTTGTCGGGGTGCCCGGACAGTACCTCGGGGCGGACCGGGTTGCCGGTGACGACGGCGCGCTCGCGCACCTCGGCGGGGAGCAGCGGCAGCGAGGACTCCGAGGAGACGGCGATGCGCGTCGCGGACCCGGCGAGCTTGCGGTTGGCGAGGCCGAGGCGGACGGTCTGCTCGTGCAGCACGAGCGGCCGCTTGCAGAGCCGCGCCGCCAGTCCCGCCGGGACGGCCACGTACCCGCCGGTGGCGAGGACGACGTCGGGCTCGAACTCGGAGACGATCGTCCGCGCCTGGGCCACGCCGAGCGGCACGCGGGCCATGTCCTTCATGTTCGCGGCCGACAGCATCTTCAGCGGGTTCGCGGAGCGGCGGATCTTGCCGGTCGCGACGGTCTTGAACGCGATCCCCTCGGCCGGCGCGACGCGCGCCTCCAGGCCGTCGGCGGTCCCGATCCACAGCACGTCGAGCGTGCCGCCGGCGGCCGCGAGCCGCCGCTGCAGGGTACGGATCGCGGTCAGGGCGGGGTAGGTGTGACCACCGGTCCCCCCACCCGTGACGAGCAGCCGGAAGGAACGCGGAAGCGCGGAAGAAAGGTTCACCCGGCCCACCCTACTGTCCTGCGGGGAACATCTCCCTCCGGGGCCGCCCGGCGACGAACCCGCACCCCGGCCAGGCCCGACGGCGCGAGCCGGTCTGGGGGCCGGCCGGTCCGGACCGCCGTGAAGATCGGCGCCGGGACGGGAAGGCGACCCGCGCGCTCGTCGGGCGGGAGAGCGCCGCCACCCCGACGGATCCCGACCCGCCCATGCCCGCCGAGCCGCGCACTCGGGAGGAGCCTTCCACCGGATCGCCCGGGCCCTGCCGCCGACGGTCGCCGCCACCACGGACGTCACCGCCCCCTCCCCTCTCGCCCGCCGCCGCCAGTCCGCCCCTTCCGGACCAGCCCGGCCCCGCGACGCCCAGCACTCCCGCGCCCCGCCAACACACCGACTGCGGAAGGGAGGAGACCGCGCCCACAACCGGCCGCCATGGGTGATGATCACGGAATGAAGCCCCCTCATCTCCCGACGACCGAGTCGGCCGTCCGCGCGATACGCGAGATCGCGGAGGAATTCCGCCTGACGATGACCGTCAGCGACGACATCGGCGCGGACCAGACCTCACGCCGCACGACCGCCGACATCGGCACGACCGTCGACCCCGACGGCTCCCTCCCGCACGAGGCGTTCGTCGACCTGGAGGGCACGCCCACGGTCAGCGTCCGCCTCTTCCCCGATGACGACGCGAAGATCACGGTGGACCACGTCGAGTTCGAGGACGTCCCGCGCGACTCGGTCCCCGCCTTCCTCCGCTCGGTCTACGGCGGCCTCGCCCACACCAAGGGCCGCTTCTTCCCTCCCGGCCTCTGGCTGATCGTCCCCCTGCCCGGCGACACGACCTACAAGGAACGCGCCAACGCCCTCCACCCCACCCCCTGGCTCGTGCGCATCTCCCGCGACAAGTAGCCGGGCCGGACGGGAGACCTACGCTGGACGCGTGACGGAGGCGCGTAGGGAGGCTCACGCCATGGCGGACGCGGACCCGGAGGCGGAGGCGGATCCCGGGCGGGAGCTCGGCTCGGTCCAGCGCGAGCACTGGGAACGGACCTACGGAGAACACCCCGGTATGTACGGGGAGGACCCCTCGGAGCCCGCCGTGCACGCCGCCGGGGTCTTCCGGGCCGCCGGGGCGCGCGAGGTGCTGGAGCTGGGCGCCGGGCACGGGCGCGACGCCCTGTACCTCGCCCGCGCCGGCTTCGACGTGCTGGCCGCCGACTTCAGCCCGGCCGGCCTGGAGCAGCTGCGCCGGGACGCCGAGGCCCGAGGGGTGGGCGGGCGGATCACAACGGCCGTCCACGACGTCCGCACGCCGCTGCCCCTCGGGGACGCCTCCGTGGACGGCGTGTTCGCGCACATGCTGCTCTGCATGGCGCTGTCCACGCGGGAGATCCACCGGCTGGTCGGCGAGGTCCGCCGGGTGCTGAGGCCGGGCGGCAGCTTCGTCTACACCGTCCGGCACACCGGAGACGCGCACTACCGGGCCGGCACCGGCCACGGGGACGACGTCTGGGAGCACGGCGGCTTCGCCGTCCACTTCTTCCCGCGCGCCCTGGTCGACGCCCTCGCCGAGGGATGGACACTCCGGGAGGTCCACCCCTTCGAGGAGGGCGGCCTGCCCCGCCGGCTGTGGCGCGTCACCCAGACCACACCGGAGTGACCCGCGACGGCACCCGGACCTGCCGAGCACGGTCCACAGCCGGCCGAATCCACACCAAAACCGGGCCGCCGAGTGAACCACAGGCGCCCACACACGTGTCGCCACCCCTACCCACCCACACTCTGTGACCATCTCCCTGCCCCTCCCACTCCCACCCTCGACTCGCCACCGGATCCCCACCACCCACATACACACCACAGGCCCGCTTCACGGCCCTCGACCCCCGGCGGCCCCCGCCGCCGCCCCCGGCTCCCGCCGCAGGAGGCGCCCGCGTGACCAGCCCCGCTCCCTCCTCCCGGCCCGTCACGCTTCTCGCCATGAGCCAGGACACCCGGGCGGCCGTCCTCCGCGGTCGCGCCCTGGCCGAGCTCGTCCGGGTCGCCGACGTGGACCCCGGGCTGCTGCTCACCGACTTCGCCCGGCCGGACCAGGAACTCGGCGCCCGGCTCGACCGCGTCGAGGTGCTGTTCACCGGGTGGGGCTGTCCCACCCTGGACGCGGACGCCCTGCGCCGGATGCCTCGGCTGCGTGCCGTCGTGCACGCGGCGGGAAGCGTCAAGCAGCACGTGACGGCGGCCTGCTGGGAGCGCGGCCTGCTTGTCTCCAGCGCGGCCGCCGCGAACGCCCTCCCCGTCGCCGAGTACACGCTGGCCGCGATCCTGTTCGCCAACAAGCGGGTTCTGGAGTCCGCCCACGCCTACCGCCGCGTCCGCGGCCCGCTCGCCCCACTCCACCCGTTCGGCGGCGGTCCGTCCGTCGGCAACTACCGGCGCACCGTCGGCGTGGTCGGTGCCTCCCTGGTCGGCCGGCGGGTGCTGGAGCTGCTGCGGCCCTTCGACCTGAGGGTCCTCGTCTATGACCCCTACGCCGACCCGGCCGAACTCGTCTCCCTCGGCGGCGAGGCCTGCGGCCTGGACGAACTGCTCGGCCGCAGCCATGTCGTGAGCCTCCACGCCCCCGAACTCCCGGAGACCCGTGGCCTGCTGAACGCCTCCCGGCTGGCCCTGATGCCGGACGGCGCCACACTGGTCAACACGGCCCGGGGTGCCCTCGTCGACACGGCGGCCCTGACGCGCGAGCTGGTCACCGGGCGGCTGTACGCCGTTCTGGACCACACCGAGCCACAGGTGCTGCCCGCCGACTCCCCCCTGTACGACCTGCCGAACGTCCTGCTCACCCCCCATGTGGCGGGTTCGCTGGGCGGCGAGCTGGAACGGCTGGCGGTCACGGCGGTCGAGGAGCTGGAGCGCTACGCGCGGGGTGCCGGCTTCCGGTACCCGGTGGACCCGGGCCGCCTGGCCTACTCGGCCTGATCGCCATGGACCACCAGCCCCTCCAGGTGCGCGCGGCCCCGGGCGAGCTGCGGCCCGGCCAGCTCGGCCGCCCCGGGGTACCAGCGTCTCTCGTACTCCCAGCACAGCCAGCCGTCGGCCGGTGTCCCGGCCACCGCCCCGCCGAGCGGCAGCACACCCGCGCCGAGCGGGACAGGGGTGAGGTCGTCGGCCGAGGCCACGTCCTTGACCTGGAGGTAGCCAAGGTGCGGGCCCAGTCTGCGTCTCGACTCGTCCGGCCGCTCACCGCCGAGCCAGGTGTGCAGTACGTCCCACAGTGCGCCCGCCGCCGGATGGCCGACCGCGTCGAGCACACGCGCGGCGTCGGCTCCCGTGCGGTGCGAGTCGTGGGTCTCCAGCAGGATCCGGACCCCGTTCCGCTCCGCGTAGGGAGCCGCTTCCCGCAGCCGGCGTACGGCGTTGGCGTCGGCCATCGGGCCGGGCAGACCCTCCCCGCCGGGGAAGACCCGTACGTACGGGGCCTCGAGGTCGGCAGCGAGCCGGACGAGGGCCCGCAGCTCTGCGAGGACCGGCCCGTCGTCGCCGGGCGCGGCGACCTTGGCGTAGCCGGCGACCCCGAGGACGCCCACGCCGGATCGGTTGAGGGTGCGCAGCCCGGCCGTCCGGTCCCCCGGCGGGCTCTGCGGATGCAGCGGCTCCTCTGGGTGGGCGCGCAGTTCGAGTCCTTCGTAGCCCTGGGCGGCGGCCAGCCCGGCGCTCCGGGCGAGGGGGGTTCCCGGCAGGCCGAGGGTCGAGAAGGCGTACCTCACGGTGTCCTCCCGGGGGCCGGTGGCGGGGCGGTGGAGCCGCGCACCATGAGTTCGGTGGGCAGGGTGGTGATTCCGCCCGGGGGCAGGGGCCGTCGGCCGGTCACCAGCTGGGCGGCGAGCGTGCCCGCCTCCCGCAGGGGTACCCGGACGGTGGTGAGGGCGGGGGCCGTGTCCTGGCTGAAGGGCAGATCGTCGAAGCCCGCGACCGAGACGTCCTCGGGTATGCGCAGGCCCGCCTCGCGCAGCGCGGCGACGGCTCCCGCGGCCGCCGCGTCACCGGCCGTGGCGACGGCCGTGAACGGCTCACCCCTGCGCAGCAGTTCGCGGGTGGCGTCATAGCCGGCGGAGCGATCGGACCCGGCGTGCACGGTGAGCGCGGCGCTGGCTTCGGGCAGTGCCGGGTCGTGCCTGCGCAGGGCCTCCCGGTGTCCGGCGAGGCGCTCGCGGGTGCTGCTGCGGTCCGGTGGGCCGGCGACGTAGGCGATGCGCCGGTGGCCGAGTGCCAGGAGGTGTTCGGCGAGCCGGAAGGCACCTCCCTTCTCGTCGAACACGACGGTGGCGACGGGCAGGGCGGGCGACACCGGCAGCGGGGGGCGACCGCACAGCACGACCCGGGCTCCGGAGGCGGCCATGCGGGCGATCCGGGTGGCGAGCGCCTCGGTCTGCTGCGGATCCTCGGCGGCGGCGCCGGTGAGGACGACGCCTCCGGCGCGCTGGCCTTCGAGCAGGGCGAGGCAGGCGTTCTCGGTGGCGGGGACGCCCCGGGTATTGCAGACGACCGACAGTCGGCGCGCCTCACCCTCTCCGGCGGGGTCGAGGGCGTGCTGAAGGGCGCCGGTGAGGATGCCGAAGTATCCGTCGGCGATGTCGTGCACGAGGATTCCGACGAGGTCGGAGGTGGCGGCCGCGAGTGCGCGGGCGGGGGCGTTGGCGATGTAGCCGAGTTCCTCGACGGCCCGCTCCACGCGGGTCCGGGTGCCCCCGGCCACCGGATAGCCGCCGTTCAGTACGCGCGAGACCGTGGCGGGCGACACCCCCGCCCGCGCCGCGACCTCCGCGAGAGTCACTGCCATGTCCGTCCCCTCCCCCTGTGGCGGCCCTCGCTACGAGCGACCGCCGTCCGATGTGGTGCGTCGATGGCTTCATGATGCCCCAGAAAGAAAGCGCTTTCTATCACCCGAATGGGTAATTGCTGCACCTTCGATCCGCGACCTAGCCTGAATGGCAGAAAGCGCTTTCTATCGCTTTCCACAGACACGACCGACGGAACCGGAGGAGAGTCGCCATGGAGCGCAGGACGATCAAGATCGCGATGAACGGCGTGACCGGCCGGATGGGATACCGCCAGCATCTGGTCCGGTCCCTCCTCGCACTGCGCGAGCAGGGCGGCCTGGACCTGGGCGACGGCACGGTTCTGTGGCCGGAACCGGTGCTGGTAGGGCGCCGTGAGGCGGCCCTGCGGACCATCGCCGAGCGGCACGGCCTGGAACACGTCAGCACCGACCTGGCGGCCGTGCTGGCCGACCCGGAGGTGGAGGTCTATTTCGACGCTCAGGTGACCAGCGCCCGGGAGGCGGCCCTGCGCCGGGCGGTGGCGGCCGGGAAACACGTCTACTGCGAGAAGCCGACCGCGCTCGGCTTCGCCTCCGCACTGGAGCTGGCCCGGCTGGCGGCGGCCTCCGGGGTCAAGCACGGCGTGGTGCAGGACAAGCTGTTCCTGCCGGGCCTGCTGAAGCTGAGGCGGCTGATCGAGGACGGCTTCTTCGGCGAGATCCTCTCCGTCCGGGGGGAATTCGGCTACTGGGTCTTCGAAGGGGACCGGCAGCCGGCCCAGCGCCCCTCCTGGAACTACCGGGCCCAGGACGGGGGCGGCATCGTCGCCGACATGTTCCCGCACTGGGACTACCTGCTGCACGAGCTGTTCGGCCGGGTCCGCACAGTGCAGGCACTGACCCGTACGCACATCGGCCGCCGGTGGGACGAGGACGGCGAGCCCTACGAGGCCACCGCGGACGACGCCGCCTACGGGATCTTCGAGCTGGAGGGCGGCGCCGTGGCCCAGATCAACTCCTCCTGGACGACCCGGGTGCACCGCGACGAACTGGTGGAGTTCCAAGTCGACGGCACCCGCGGTTCAGCCGTCGCCGGGCTCCGCGACTGCCGGATCCAGCATCGTGCGACCACACCGAGACCGGTGTGGGATCCGGACGTGCCGTCCGCGCAGCCCTTCCGCGCGCAATGGCGGAAGGTCCCGGACGACGGCCCGGTGGACAACGGGTTCAAGGCCCAGTGGGAGCTGTTCCTGCGCCACGTCGTGCGGGACGCGCCTTGGCGGTGGGACCTGCTCGCCGGAGCGCGGGGCGTTCAGCTCGCCGATCTCGGACTGCGGTCCTGCGCGGAGGGGCGGCGCCTGACCGTGCCGGAGGTGGCCCTGTGAACGGGATCCTGCTGCCCACGCCCGAAGGAGGGCTCCGCCCCCACCGGCCGACGGCCACTCCGCTCGCACCGTTCTCGTCCGCCCCGGCCCGCAGCCGCACCTTCTACGCAGCCGCCCATGTGGCCGCGTCCCCGCCCGCCGGGCAGGACCGGGACGGCCCGGTCATCGACTGGGAGGCCACGCTGGGCTCGCGGCACCGGCTGTGGGCGCTGGGCCTCGGCGTCGCGGAGGCCATGGACACCGCCCAGCGCGGAATGGGTCTGGGCTGGCCGGGCGCGGCGGAACTGATCCGCCGCTCGACGGCCGAGGCACGGGCGGTCGGCGGCCGGATCGTCTGCGGAGCGGGAACCGATCAGCTCCCTCCCGGCCGGGTGCATCCGCTCGCGGCGGTCACCGCCGCGTACGAGGAGCAGCTCGCGCACATCGAGGACTGCGGGGCGGGGGCCGTCCTGCTGGCCTCCCGCTCCCTGGCAGCGGCGGCCCGCGGCCCCGAGGACTACCTGGAGGTGTACGGGGCGCTGCTGAGCCGAAGTGCCCGGCCGGTGGTGCTGCACTGGCTGGGCCCGGTCTTCGATCCCGAGCTCGCGGGATACTGGGGGCATGACGACCTCGGAGAGGCCGCCGAACTCCTCCTGAAGATCGTCGACGAGTGCCCGGGGAAGGTGGACGGCGTCAAGGTCTCGCTGCTGGAGCCGGAGCGGGAGAAGGAGCTCAGACGCCGGCTCCCGGCGGGCGTGCGGTGCTACACCGGGGACGACCACCACTATCCGGAACTGATCGCCGGGGACGGGGAACTGGCCAGCGACGCTCTGCTGGGGATCTTCGGGCCGATCGCCCCCCTCGCGGCGCGGGCGGCGCTGGCCCTCGACCGGGAGGATCCCGGCGGGTTCCGGGCACTGCTGGATCCCACGGTCGCGCTGTCGCGGCACCTGTTCGCCCCGCCGACCCCGCTCTACAAGACGGGGGTGGCGCTGCTGGCCTGGCTGGCGGGACATCAGGAGCACTTCACGATGCTGGCCGGGCTGGAGTCGGCCCGCTCGCTCCCGCATCTGGCGCGGGCCTACGAACTGGCCGACCTGCTGGGCCTGTTCCCCGACCCTGAACTCGCCGCGGGCCGGATGCGCCGGCTCCTCTCGGAGCAGGGGGTGGAGCCGTGAGCGGGGTGGCGGCGCCGGCCCGGTTCAGCCTGAACCAGGAGACGGTGCGGCAGTGGTCGGTGCCCGAGCTGGTGGCCGGGTGCGGTGTGGCCGGGGTGGCGGCGGTGGGGTTGTGGCGGGACCCGGTGCGCGGGTTCGGGGTGCGGGAGACTGCGCGGCTGGTGGCCGCCGCCGGGCTGCGGGTCAGCTCGCTGTGCCGGGGCGGGTTCTTCACCGCCGCCGATCCGGCCGGCCGGGCGGCCGCGCTGGAGGACAACCGGCGGGCCGTGGAGGAGGCGGCCGAACTGGGCGCGGAGGTGCTGGTCCTGGTCTCGGGCGGGCTGCCGGAGGGCGAGCGGGACCTGGCGGAGGCGCGGAGGCGGATCGCCGGGTTCCTGGGTGATCTGGTTCCGTGGGCCGCCGGGCACGGGGTACGGCTGGGGATCGAGCCGCTGCATCCGATGTTCGCGGCGGACCGGTGCGTGGTCTCCACCCTGGGGCAGGCCCTGGACATCGCGGAGCAGTTCCCGGCGGACCGGGTCGGGGTGGTGGCCGACTCCTACCACCTGTGGTGGGACGAGCGGCTGGCCGGCGATATGGACCGGGCCGGTGCGGGCGGGCGGATCGTCTCGGTGCAGGTGGCCGACTGGGTGACCCCGCTCCCCGAGGGCGTCCTGCTGGGCCGCGGGCAGCTCGGGGACGGGTGTGTCGATCTGCGGTCCTTCCGGGAGCTGGCCGACCGGGCCGGGTACCGGGGCGCGGTGGAGGTCGAGATCTTCCATCCGGGTCTGTGGGCGCGGGACGGTCACGAGGTGCTGCGGGAGGTGATCGCCCGCTATCGGGAGCACGTCGAATGAACAGGCGGTCCGCCCCAGGCCGGCCGGCGGGCCCCGGGGCCGGGCGGCAGGCCTGGGGACCGGGCGGCGGGCCTTGGGGCCGGGCGGCGGGGCTTGGGCGGGGGTGCGGGAGGTGCGGAGGAGAGGGGTGACATAACGTGCCCGCATGGATCAGGAGCACATACCCGGGGGCGTCGGGGACGCCGGGGGCGCGGGCAGGCGGCGGTTCCTCGCCATCGCGACGGGGGCGGCCACCGCCGCCGGGCTCGGCTCGGTCGCCGGCTGCGCGGGCGGCGGGCGCGCCGACAGCGGGGCGACGCTGAAGCTGAAGGGGAAGGGTGCGGGCGAGGAGTCGCCGTCGGCGCCCGGCCGGGCCGGTTTCGACGTCCGGGCGGAGAACTCCCGTCCCGGCAACGCCGACTGGCACGTGGTCAAGGCCGGACCGGACCGGGCCATCGAGGGGTTCGCGGACAGGGTCAGCGTGCTGCCCGGGGAGTCGTTCGGACTGCACGTGTCCACCACCGCCCCGCGGTTCACGGTCTCCGCGTACCGGATGGGCTGGTACGGCGGGGCCCGGGCCCGGCTGGTGTGGCGCTCCGAGGCGCTGCCGGGGGTCCGGCAGCCCGAGCACACGGTGGACGCCGGCACCCGTATGGTCCGCACCCGGTGGACGCGTACCGCCACGGTGGACACCAAGGGCTGGCCGGAGGGCTGCTACCTGCTGCGGCTCGATGCCCAGGGCGGCGAGGGCCAGAGGTTCGTGCCGGTGACCGTCCGCTCGGCGGCCACGGCGGGCCGGACCGTGATCGTCAACGCGGTGGCCACCTGGCAGGCGTACAACCGCTGGGGCGGTTACGGCAGCTACGACGGTCCGAGCGGGGGCTACGCCTCGCGTTCGCTGTCCGTGAGCTTCGACCGGCCGTACGAGTACGACGACGGGGCGGGGCTCTTCCTCGTGTACGAGGCGCCGCTGATCGCGCTCGCCGAGCGGCTCGGGATACCCCTGGCGTACGCCACGACCACCGATGTGGCGCGCGAGCGGCGGCTGCTGGAGGGGGCCTCGGCGGTGCTGTCGCTCGGCCACGACGAGTACTGGTCCCCGGAGCAGCGGGCCCACTTCACGGCGGCCCGGGACTCGGGCAGCAACATCGCCGTTCTGGGAGCGAACTGCTGCTTCCGCCGCATCCGGCTGGAGCCCTCGGAGCTGGGACCGGACCGCACGCTGGTCTGCTACAAGTCCTCCTACGACCAGGACCCCGGCTTCAGGCGGGGGCAGCCGGCGACGGTCGACTTCCGTTCCGCGCCGGGGGCCGACCCGGAGAGTTCGCTGCTCGGCGTGATCTACGACGGGTACCCGGTGGACGCCCCGTACGTGGTGGTGAACCCGGGCCACTGGCTGTTCGAGGGGACGGGCGTGAAGGCGGGCGACGGCTTCGCGCATCTGGTCGGGGTGGAGTACGACAAGGTCAACACGGGGTTCCCGACTCCGCGGCCGATCGAGATACTCGCCCACTCCCCTGTGGTGTGCGAGGGCCGTCCGAGCCACCAGGACACGGCCTACTACACCGTGCCGAGCGGGGCCGGGGTCTTCGCGACCGGCACCATGCGCTGGGTCGAGGCCCTCGACGCGGCCGGCGACGGCCGCAGCGGCGCCAACCACGGTCTGGACGCCCGGGCGGGCGCGCTCACCACCCGGGTGACGGAGAACCTGCTGCGCGTCTTCGCCGCGGGCCCGGCCGGGAAGGCGCACCCGGCGCAGGACAACGTCAAGGCGGTGTACGGGGGTTCGTGAGGCCCCGACGGCCGGAATTCGGTGGACCGGGCGCGGCCGGCGTGTTTAGGATCAAGGCGACGGCATCGCGTGCCGGTCACCGACCGGGTGAGGCATGGAGGTGCCGTGATGCCTTGTGGAGGCATTCACACATGTCCGTCCAGTTGAACCACACGATCGTCCACTCCCGTGACAACCGGGAGTCCGCCACCTTCCTGGCGCACATCCTCGGTCTCGAAGTCGGCCCGGAGTGGGGCCCGTTCATCCCGGTGGAGACCGGAAACGGGGTGACCCTGGACTTCGCGGCCATCCCGGTCGAGTCCATCACCCCGCAGCACTACGCGTTCCTGATCTCCGAGGAGGAGTTCGACTCCGCCTTCGAGAAGATCCGGGCGGGCGGCATCGAGTACTTCGCCGATCCGCACCGCAAGCACCCGGGCGAGATCAACCACAACGACGGCGGGCGCGGGGTCTACTTCCTGGACCCCGTCGGTCACGCCATGGAGATCATCACCCGCCCCTACGGCGGCTGACGAGCACCCTGCGGGCCCCGCTGCGCATCGCGCCGCGGGGCCCGCGCGCGTCCTCTCCCACATCCTCCCCCACCCCGCCGCAGCCCCCTGGACAGATAGTCTGCGCACAGATAATCTGCGAACAGATCGAATGAGGGCGACGAAGGAGAACGCGCATGTGGACCTACGAGCACACCGTCGAGACGACCGCCGCCCCCGCCTCGATCTGGCGCCTCTGGGCGGACGTGGAGCACTGGGGCGACTGGAACCCCGGGATCGAGCGGATCGAGATCGACGGCCCGTTCCAGGCCGGCGCCCGCATCACGATGACCCCGCCCGGCGAGGACCCCGTGCCCCTGGTCGTCGCCGAGGCCGTCCCCGACGAGCTCTTCGTCGACGAGGCCCGGTTCGGCGGCCTGCTGCTGCGCACGGTCCACCGGATCGACCCCGCCGGCGACGGCACCGTCCGCGTCACCTACCGGATGGAGATCTCCGGCCCCGGCGCCGACGAGGCCGGCCCCGCGATGGGCCCGGGCATCACCGCCGACTGGCCCGAGACCATGGCCGCGCTGGCCAAGTCGGCGGCGCGCTGATGGCCCTCAGCCCCGGCGAGAGCCCCGGGTTCCTGCTCTGGCACGCCACCCTGCGCTGGCAGCGGGAGGTCTCCGCGGCGCTCACCCCGCTGGATCTGACCCACGTCCAGTTCGTGCTCCTCGCCTGCGCGTGGTGGCTCAACGGCCAGGGCGAGCACCCCAACCAGCTCGCCCTGGCCCGCCAGGCCGGCACCGACGTCAAGATGACCTCCCAGGTGCTGCGCGCCCTGGAGCGGAAGGGACTCGTCGAGCGCGAGGTCGACCCGGCCGACACCCGCGCGAAGCGCCTGCGCGTCACCGCCGCCGGGGCCGAGCTGGCGCCCCGGGCCGTGGCGGCCGTCGAGGAGGCCGACGCGCGCTTCTTCCGCGCCGTCCCCCTCGACGAGGCGATGCCCCTGCTCAGCCGGCTGGCCCGGCCGGAGGCGTGAGACCCGCGGGACAGGCGGAAGGACCGGCCGGCCGCTGCGGGAGGTAGACGATGCTCGGAGCGCCCGTCGCCGGATGGACGGCGATCCGGGTGGCGACCCCGTAGACCTCCGCCAGCAGCTCCTCCGTCAGCACCTCGCCGGGCGGGCCCTGGGCCACGACCCGGCCGTCCGCCAGCACGTACAGCCGGTCGCAGAAGGACGCGGCGAGGTTGAGGTCGTGCAGGACGAGCAGGCCGGTCACGGGCAGCCGCCGGACCAGACCCAGGACCTCCAGCTGGTAGCGGATGTCGAGGTGGTTCGTGGGCTCGTCCAGGGCGAGCAGCCCCGGTTCCTGGACGAGGGCGCGGGCGACGAGCGCGCGCTGCCGCTCCCCGCCCGACAGGCCGTCGAAGCGGCGCCCGGCCAGCTCGGACACCCCGACCGTCTCCAGCGCCCGCGCGACGCGCCGCCGGTCCTCCGGGCCGTCCTGCTCCCAGAACCGCTTGTGCGGGCTCCGCCCCATGGACACGACCTCGCGGACCGTCAGCCCGAAGGTGCCCGCCGCGTCCTGCGGGACCACCGCCACCCGCCGGGCGCGCTCCTTCACGCCCAGCGCCGAGGCGTCGGCCCCGTCGAGCAGCACCCGGCCCGCGGTGGGCCGCAGGGTGCCGTAGACGCAGCGCAGCAGCGTGGTCTTGCCGCTGCCGTTGGGCCCGACGACCCCGACCGTCTCGCCGGGCCGGGCGGTGAGGCCGATCCCGTCCAGCAGCAGCCGCCCCTCCACCTCGTAACGCAGGCCCTCGACCGAGAGTTCCACCGGACGCCCCGTCATCCGGCCACTCCCTCGCTCCGGGTGGACCTGCGCAGCATCCACAGGAAGAACGGCCCGCCGGCCAGCGCGGTGACCACGCCGACGGGTATCTCCTCCGGCGCCGCCGCCGTCCGGGCCAGCAGGTCGGCCAGGCTCAGGAAGACCGCCCCGGCCAGCGCGCAGACGGGCAGCAGCGCCCGGTGCCCGGCGCCCACCACCATGCGGGCGGCGTGCGGAACCATCAGGCCGACGAAGCCGATCGCCCCGCTGTAGGCCACCAGCACCCCGATCACCAGGGAGGTGAGGACGAACACGGCGGCCCGGAAGCGGCCGGTGTCCAGACCGAGGGTGCGGGCCCCCTCCTCCCCCGCGAGCAGCAGGTCCAGGGGGCGCGCGAGGGCGACGAGCAGGGCGGTCCCGGCGAGCAGCGCGACGGCCGGCAGGGCGAGTTCGTCCCAGCGGGCCCCGCCCAGGCCGCCCAGCGTCCAGAAGAGCACGGAGCGGAGCTGGTCGGGGCGCGCGGACAGCACGAGGACCAGGCTGGTCAGCGCCGACAGGACGTACTGCACGGCGACCCCGGCCAGGATCAGCCGCCCGGTGGTCATGGTGCCGCCGCGCCGGGCCAGGGCGTAGACGGCGACGAGCGCGGCGAGGGAGCCGGCGAACGCGGCCAGCGGGAGTCCGAAGGCGGTCCCGGCGCCCACCCCGAGCACGATGACCAGCACCGCCCCCGCCGACGCGCCCGAGGAGGCACCCAGCAGGAAGGGGTCGGCGAGGGCGTTGCGGACCAGGGCCTGGAGCACGGCGCCGGAGACCGCGAGCCCGGCGCCGACCACGGCCCCGAGCAGCACGCGCGGCATCCGCACCTCCCACACGATGGAGGCGAAGGCCCCGCCCCGGCCGCCGGGCCCGGCCAGCAGGAGGTCGAACACCCGGCCTGGGGCGATGCGTACGGGTCCCAGGGCCAGCCCCGCCACCATCGCGCCGGCCAGCGCGGCCGCGAGGAGCACCAGGACGGCCGCGGTGCGGCGGCGCCCGGTCACGCGGCGTCGGGGTGGAGCTGGCGGCCGAGGGACTCGACCGCGTCGGCCACGCGCACGCCGAGGACGGCCGAGGACAGCGGCAGCACGACGAACCGGCGGTTCTTCACGGCGGGAACCTCCGCCAGCGCCGGATCGTTCAACAGGCGCTGCTTCTTCGCCTCCACGGGGGTGCCGCCGTAGTCGTAGATGAGGATGGTCTCGGGCCGCCGCTCGATGACCTTCTCCCACGGCACGTCGCCGAAGGTGTCCTGGAGGTCGGCGAAGACGTTCGTCCCCCCGGCCAGGGAGACGATCTCGTTGCCGATGCCGTTGCCCCCGGAGGTGAAGGCGGAGGACTCTCCCGAGTCGTAGACGAAGACGGACGGGCGGGGCCGGTTGCCGACCCGCGCGGTGACGGCGTCGATCCGGCGCTGCTCGTCCTCGATGAGGGCCGTGCCGCGCTCGGGCACGCCGAAGGTCCGGGCGACCTCGGTGATCTCGGTCTTCAGCTGGGCCAGCCCGACGCGGCCCGGGGTGCAGTACTCGACGCTGAGCCGGGAGCCGATCCCGGCCCGGGCCAGCCCCTCGCGGTCGCGGCCCTGGTTCTTGTCGAAGGCGCTGGAGTAGCCGCCGTACACGAAGTCCGGGTCGGCCGCGAGGAGCACCTCCTTCGACGGGTACTCCTTCGCCAGCACCTTGACGCCCTCGTAGGCGCTCCGGTAGGCGGGCAGCACCGCGTCGTCGAGGTAGGCGGTGCCGGCCATCCGGTCCTGGAGGCCGAGGGCCAGCATGATCTCGGTGGCGTGCTGGTTCATGGTGACGGCGCGCTCGGGCGGGGCCTGATAGGTGCTGCTGACCCCGCAGTTGGTCACGGTGTACGGGAACCCGGGCGCGGACCGGGCGCCGGGGGCGGGCCGTTCCTCCCCGGGCGGACCGCCGCACGCGGTCAGGGACAGCAGGAGCGCGAGCGCGGTGAGCGGGCGCGGGGCGGCGCGGAAACGCGGCATGGTGAGGCCTCTCCGGGGGATCCTCGTCCCCGGTCGACGTGAAGAGGCGGTGCGTCAGTGTCTGACTCCCGGGACCCCGCGGAGGGGGTCGCCGGTCACAGTGGCGGGACCGCACCGGATTCACACCGGTTTCCTGTCCTGCACCGCCCGGGACAACCCGGCCAAGTCTGCCAGATGCCGTGTTTGCCCCACAGAGGGGACCAAGGGCTCCCGAACCGCCCCCGCCGCCGGTGGCGGGAGCGGCCGGTACGGAGGATCGTGGGCGGCGAGGGGAGGTGCGGAGGAGGTCGCTCATGCGTCACGGCAGCCACCCGGGCCATAGCGGTCCCGGGCGCCCGGCCAGGGCCGCCCGCCTCCTCCTGGCGCCCCTCCTGGCGGCGCTGCTGCTCGGTGCGGGCACCGGCGGCTCCGGCGAGACCGTCTCCCTCGACGGCGACCGCCCGGGCGAGCGGCTCGACGTCACCCTGACCCGGGTCGTCGACCCGGCGGGGCCCGCGCCGGCGCCCGGGGCCGACCGGCTGGTCGCCGTGGAACTGCGCCTGCGCAACACCGGGACGGTGCCGTACGAGGACTCCCCCGCCCCGGCCGCCCACCTCCTGGACACGACCGGCCGGCGCTTCACCGGCCTGAGCGGCGCCACGGACGCGGGCCAGGCCCTCCCCGACGCCGTCACCCTGGCCCCGGGCGGGTCGGCCACCGGCTACGTCACCTTCAGGCTGCCGTCCGAAGCCCGCCCGGCGGCGGTGCAGTTCGCCCTCGACGGCGGGCTCGGCGACGACGTCGCCCACTGGAGCCTGCCCTGACCCGAGCCGCGCCCCTGCCGCGACCGCTGACGTGACCCCCGCCGCGCCCCCTGCCGGAACCAGCCGGAAATTACCTCGACGTATCTAGTGACTTAGCAGGCACCCGCCAGTAGAACTTGTTCCCACTCCGTCGAGAGTGAGGAACGCCACATGAGCGACAAAGGCCTGCACAGCAAGGTGACCAAGGGTGTCTCCCGACGTGGATTCATTGCTGGAACCAGTTCTCTTCTGGGGGCCATGGCCCTCGCCGTCAACACCACGCCGGCCCGCGCGAATCCCGCCACCGCCGTCACGAACGCCCCCATCGCGTCCGGGACCCACGTCCCCGCCCTCGTCATCGGCACCGGCTACGGCGGCTCCGTCGCCGCGCTGCGGCTCGCCCAGGCCGGGGTCGACGTGCACATGATCGAGATGGGCATGGCCTGGGACACCCCGGGCACCGACGGCAAGATCTTCGCCAACACCACCAAGCCCGACTACCGCTCCTTCTGGCTGCGCACCCGCACGAAGGCGCCGCTGAGCAACTTCCTCGGCTTCCCCATCGACAAGGACGTCCCGAAGTACACGGGCATCCTCGATGCCGAGGAGATGGGCGGGATCATCGTCTACCAGGGCCGCGGCGTCGGCGGCGGCTCGCTGGTCAACGGCGGTATGGCGGTGACCCCCAAGCGGCAGAACTTCGCCGCGATCCTGCCCACCGTGGACGCGGAGGAGATGTACTCCACCTACTACCCCCGCGCCAACGCCGGGCTCGGGGTCGGGCTCATCGACCCGAACTGGTTCGAGACGGTGGACTGCTACCAGTTCGCCCGCGTCGGCCGCAAGCACGCCCAGCGCTCCGGCTTCCCCTTCGTGTTCGTACCGGACGTCTACGACTGGGACTACATGAAGCAGGAGGTGGCCGGCACCGTCCCCAAGTCCGCCGTGGACGGCGAGATCCTCTACGGCAACAACGCCGGCAAGAAGTCCCTCCAGAAGACCTACCTGGCCGCCGCCCGGGCGACCGGCAAGGTGGCCGTCTCCCCGCTGCACCGGGTCACCACCGTCTCCCCCTCGGACGGTGGCGGCTACACGGTCGCCATGGAGGAGCTGAACACCTCGGGTGACGTGGTCACCGTCAAGTCCGTCACCGCCGACCGGGTGTTCTTCGCCGCCGGCAGCGTCGGCACCAGCAAGCTCCTGGTCCGGCTGAAGGCGACCGGCGCGCTGCCGCTGCTCAACGACGAGATCGGCAAGGGCTGGGGCGACAACGGCAACGTCATGTGCGGCCGGGCGAACCACATGTGGGACCCGACCGGGAAGGTTCAGGCGTCCATCCCCTGCGGGGGCATCGACAACTGGGACGCGGGCGGCGCCTTCGCCGAGGTGGCCCCGCTGCCGACCGGCATCGAGACGTACGCCTCGTTCTACCTCTCCATCACCAAGAACCCCAACCGGGCCGAGTTCAGCTGGAACGCGGCGACGGGCAAGGTCGAGCTGAACTGGCAGACCGCCTGGAAGCAGCCGTCGATCGACATGGCGAAGACCATCTTCGACAAGATCAACGCGAAGGAGGGGACGATCTACCGCAGCGACCTCTTCGGCACCAACAAGGTCTGGGGCGACCACCTCACGTACCACCCCCTCGGCGGGGCGGTCCTGGGCAAGGCCACCGACAACTACGGGCGCCTGCACGGCCACCCGGGCCTGTACGTCATCGACGGGGCGCTGATCCCCGGCAACACCAGCGTCAACCCGT
This sequence comes from Streptomyces sp. NPDC089915, assembly GCF_040684675.1. NCBI lineage: Bacteria > Bacillati > Actinomycetota > Actinomycetes > Kitasatosporales > Streptomycetaceae > Streptomyces > Streptomyces sp. NPDC089915. The sequence goes on from NZ_JBFBGN010000080.1 coordinate 24,653, forward strand.
TCGTGACGATCACGGCCCTCGCCGAGCGGAACATAGAGAAGATCATCGCCACGGATCTGTGACGGGGGACGGTCACCGGGGCCGGCCGGGCGCAGCGCGCGCCCCGGCCGGCCCCGGCACCGTTCAGCTCCCCGGCAGCACACAGACGCTGTCGAGGCCCAGGACGTGGTTGAGCCGGCCGAAGGCGAGCCAGGAGCCGATGCTCATGCTGAGCTCCACGATCTCCACCTGGCTGTAGTGCGCGGTCATCCGCTCCCAGAACTCCTCGTCGAGGTTGTGGTGGTCCAGGGCGTAGCGTTCGGCGTATTCGGCGGCCAGCCGGGTGCGGTCGTCGAACTCCCCGGTGGTGCGCCACTCGGCCACCGCGTCGGCGAAGCCCTCCTCGACCTTCTCCCCGTCCCGGTCGGTGCGCCAGTCGAGGCAGAAGACGCATCCGTTGATCTGCGCGATGCGCAGCCGGGCCGCCTCGAACTCGCGCAGGCCCAGGGTGGTGTGGGCGTACACCGACAGGGAGAAGTTGGCGGCGGCCATGCCGATGCCGGGGACCAGGTCGCCCCACACGTACTCGATGGGGTGCTGGCCGTCGGGGACGTCGATCCTCATGGCTGTTTCCTTCCGAGTTTGCCGACTGCGGGGCGCAGCGGGACGTCGAGGGCGTCGTAGAGCCCGGGTTCCGCCTCCACCAGCCAGTCGATGGCGCCGACCAGCCGTCCGACGGCGGTGGCGTTGCCGCCCGCCGAGCGGTTCTCGCCCTCGTCGGTGGCCTCGACGGTGACCTCGATGCGGGGCCGGCCCTCGATGACGACCCGGTGGGCGCCGGCGCCGCCGTCGGGCGGGGAGGGCCAGTCGGGGGCGCAGGAGGCGTGGATGCGGGTGACGTGTTCGATGACGATGCGGGGCTCGCCCGCGACGATGCCCTGGACCTCGAAGCGGATGGCGCCCTGGGTGCCGGCCTCGAACTCGCCCATGGTGGGGGTGGTGACGGTGGTGTCGAGGGCGCGCCGGTCGGAGGTCTCGCGGATCTCGTCGAGTTCGACGCCGAGGGCGCGGGCCATCATCCGGATCTGGCCGCCCCACACCATGGTCGGGATGGAGGGCATGAGCATCATCGGCAGGTGGTCCATGGGCCGGCCCATGCCGACCAGGTCGCGGACGGAGTCCGGCTGGTCGTAGGTGGAGTAGTCGAAGATCTCCTGGCAGCGGATCGCGTCCACGGTGGTGCCCAGTCCGCTCAGCAGGAGCGGGAGGACGTCGTTGCCCCAGCCGGGGTCGACGCCGGAGGCGAAGAGGGAGCCGCCGCCCTCGGCTATCGCCGCCAGCACCGGGTCGCGGAACTCCGGCGGGGCGCTGCGGTGGTCGTAGAGGGGGTAGAGGGCCGGGCTGACGACGACCGCGCCCGCCGCGACGGCCCGGGTGATGTCGGCGAGGGCTTCGTCGGGGCGGACGTCGCCGGAGGCCGCGTAGACGACGGCGGCGGGGCGGGCGGCGAGCACCGCCCCGACGTCATCGGTCGCCGCCACCCCCAGCCGGCGGTCGAGCCCGGCGAGTTCGCCCGCGTCGCGGCCGACCTTGGCGGGATTGTGGACGATCACTGCCGTGAGTTCGAGCGCCGGGTGGGCCTCGACGGCGCGGATCGCCGCGCGGCCTACGTTGCCCGTGCCCCAGACCACCGTGGGAATCATGCGCGGAGGGTAGCGACGGGGCGCGGAGGAACCCAGGGGCGCGGAGGATGTTTTTCGGACCGGTCCGCACCCTGGACTCCGGGTGCGGAGAAAGGATTCGGCGGGGCCGCTCCCCGCCCCGTACGCTCCCCCGGCATGAGCATGAGGAACTCCACGGTACGGGCGGTCAACCGGCTGACGGCGCGCTGGGCCGCGGCCCATGACGGCGACGCCGGCGCGATCGACGCCGGTACGGTCTTCACCGCCGCCGGGGTCTGGCCGCTGCTCGCCCCGCTCGCGGACGGGGCGGCGGGCCCGGCCCGGGCGGAGCTGGCGCAGGCCCTGGGCCTGCCGGCCGACCGGGCGGCGGAGGCCGCGCGGGAGCTGCTGGCCGGGCTGGACGGCGTACGGGGGCTGCGGGCGGCGACGGGCCTGTGGACCAGGGCGGACCTGCCGCTGGAGGCGGCCTGGCTGGAGCGGCTCGCGCCGGGCGGCCACGGCGCCCTGAGCGGGAGCGCGGAGGCCGACCACCAGGCACTCGACGCCTGGGCCGGCCGGCGGACGGACGGGCTCGTCAGGCGGATGCCGGTCACGCTGGCGGAGGGGCCGGACGGGACGAAGCTGGTGCTGGCCTCGGCCCTCACACTGAGGACGAAGTGGCTCCGGCCGTTCACGGAACGGCCCCGCACGGTGTCCGAGGGCCCCTGGGCCGGGCGGCCCCTGCAGATGCTGCACCGCAGCACGGCGCTGCCGGAACGGGCCTCGGTGGCGCAGGGGCCGACGGGGGCGGTGACCCTGCTGGAGGTGGTCGGGGACACCGGTGTGGACGTCCACCTGCTGCTGGGCGAGCCCGGCGCCGCACCCGGCGGGGTCCTGGCCACCGGCGTCGAGGCCGTCACCCGCGCCCGCCCGGTCACCCCGGCGAGCGTGCTCCCGGAGGGCCGGCCCGGCCCCGGCCTGACCATCGCCGCGGTACTCGCGCTGACGCCCGGGCCCCGGCTCGTGGTCGAGACCCCCGCCTTCGAGGTCCGGGCCGAGCACGATCTCCTGGCGCGGGCCGGGCTGTTCGGCCTGGAGGCGGCCCGTGACGACGGCCGCGGCCACTTCCCCGGGGTCAGCTCCGAGCCCCTGGCCGTCGGCTCGGCCCGGCAGTCGGCGGTGGCGCGGTTCGGGGCGGAGGGGTTCGAGGCCGCCGCGGTCACGGCCGTCGGCATGGCGGTGGGCTGCGGCGTGCCTTCGCGCCTGCGCTACCGCGTCCGCCACACCGAGGTGCGCTTCGACCGCCCCTTCGGCTTCCTGGCCGTGCACCGCGCCTCGCGGCTGGTCCTGGCCGCGGGGTGGGTCAGCGATCCGCTTCCCTACGCGGAGCTGCCGGAGAAGACCCTGGAGGAGAAGCTGCGGGAGGAAGAGGAGGCCTGGGCGGAAGAGGGGTAGGCGGCGCCAGCGTCGCGGCCAGGGCCGCCGTCTGCGCGAAGGCGGGGACGCGGCCGGTGCCCCCGCAGCCCGACACCGACAGGGAGGCCGCCGCGACCCCGTGGGCCACCGCCTCCGGGAGCGGGTCGCCGAGGGCGAGCCGGGCGGTGACGGTGCCGGTGAAGCAGTCCCCGGCGCCGGTCGCGTCGACGGGGTCCGGGTTGGCCGGGACGGGGTGGTGGGACGCGCGGGCCCCCTCGTCCAGGAGCAGCGGGCCCGACCCGGCGGTGACGGCGACGGCGCGGGCGCCCAGGGCCCGGTAGCGGGCGGCGGCCGTACGCGGGTCGGCGGTGTCGACCAGGGCCAGGGCGTCGGCGGGGCAGGAGGTCTTGAGGAGCCCGGTCAGCGGGGCGACGGCGGCCAGCAGGGAGCGGGCCTCGGCCCGTCCGGTGAGCCGGGGGCGGAAGTTGGGGTCGTAGGTGACGTGGCCCCCGGCGGCGTGTACGGTCCGGGCGGCGTCGAGCACGGCCGCGCGGCTGGACGCGGAGAGCGCGCCGGCGATGCCGCCGGTGATCAGCGCCCCGGCGCCGTTGAGCAGGTCCCGCCAGGTCTCCACGTGGGCCGGGGAGAGGGTGGAGCCGGCGCTGCGGGTGCGCCAGTAGACGAACTCGCGCTCGCCCTCGGTGTCCGAGCAGAGCAGGTAGGCGCCGTTGGGGTGCGGGGCGCGGCGGACGTGGGAGACGTCCACGCCCAGTTCGGCGGCCCGGCGCAGCAGCGGCACGCTCAGCTCGTCCTCGCCGACGACGGCGAGCAGCGCGGTACGGGCTCCGGCCGCCGCGGCGGCGGCCGCGGCGTTGAGGGCGTCGCCGGAGTAGGAGATCCGGGCGGCGGTCCCGTCGGCGGCGGCGCGCAGCGGGGAGCCGGCGTGGATCTCGACGAGCACCTCGCCGAGCACGAGCACGTCGTACGGCCCGGAGGCCGGGGAGCCGGCCACGGCTACACCTCCCCGCGCGGCGCCGCCGCCGGCGTGCCGGGCGCGGCCGGTTCCGGTGCCGCCAGGGCCGCGAACAGGGCCGCCAGTTCGGCCGGGTCGGCCGGCAGGCCGCTGCCGATGCCGACCGCGCTCGCGCCCGCCGCGAGCCAGTCGCGGACCTCGCCGGGGGCGATGCCGCCGGTCGGTATCAGCAGGGCGTCGGGGAGGACGGCGCGCAGGGAGCGCAGGAACGCCGGGCCGCCGACGTGGGCGGGGAAGATCTTCGCGGCGCCCGAGCGGCGGACTGCGGCCGCGATCTCGCCGGGGGTGTAGCCGCCCTCCACGAAGGCCGCCCCGCGCCGTCCGGCGACCTCGCGGACCTCGGGCGCGGGGTAGGGGGACACGAGGAAGCCGGCCCCCGCGTCGAGGGCCGCCTCGGCCTGGGCCGCCGTGGTGACGGTGCCCACGCCGATCAGCGCCGGGCGGCCCAGCGCGTCGGCCAGGCCGGCGGTACGGGCCACGGCCCCGGCCCAGCCGGGGACGGAGGTGGTGAGCTCCACGGCGCGGCAGCCCGCGGCGAGCAGGTTCGCGGTGGCGCGGACGGCCTCGCCGGCGTCGGCGCTGCGCAGCACCGGGAGCAGGCGCTGGGCGGCCAGCACTTCGTACGGACGCAAGGACACGAGCCCCTCCCGGACGTTCCCCGGGGGGAACTCGGCGTCGCAGCGGGCGACTTATTGGTCCAGACCTTACACATCCGGGGGGCGGTCGGCACCGGAGATCCTCCGCCGGATAAAAAGTTCTTCCGGATAAGTGTTATCGGAGTCCCCCTCGACGGTCTCCCAGTTGTCGGACATCATCGACCGCCGGTACGGACAGGGAAGTTCACATGAGTACACAGCACACGGCAGAGCTGGTGGCAGCGGCCCGCGCGGGCGACCCCCGCGCGCAGGACGAGCTGGTCGGTACCCACCTGCCCCTCGTCTACAACATCGTCGGCCGGGCCCTGAACGGCTCCTGCGACGTGGACGACGTGGTGCAGGACACCATGCTCCGGGCGCTCGACGGGCTGGGCGGCCTGCGCGCGGACGAGAGCTTCCGGTCGTGGCTGGTGGCGATCACGATGAACCGGATACGGGCGCACTGGCAGGCCCGCAGCGGCGTTCCGGGCGAGAGCGGACTGGAGGCGGCCCAGGACCTGGCGGACCCCGGCGCCGACTTCGCCGACCTCACGGTGGTCAAGCTCCAGCTGTCGGGCCAGCGCCGCGAGACGGCCCGCGCCACGCGCTGGCTGGAGCCCGACGACCGGGCGCTGCTGTCGCTGTGGTGGCTGGAGTGCGCCGGTGAGCTGACCCGGGCCGACGTGGCGGCGGCGCTGGAGCTGACCCCGCAGCACACGGCGGTGCGGGTGCAGCGGATGAAGGCGCAGCTGGAGTCGGCGCGGGTGGTGGAGCGGGCCCTGGAGACGCAGCCGCCCTGCGAGCAGATCCTCGCGATGACCGGCACCTGGGACGGCCGTCCCTCGCCGCTGTGGCGCAAGCGCATAGCCCGGCACGCCCGCGAGTGCCTGCGCTGCTCGGGGCTGTGGAACGGGCTGATGCCGGCCGAGGGGCTGCTGGCCGGTCTGGCCCTGGTCCCGGTGGCGGCGGCCCTGACGATGGGCGTACGGGCCGCCGTGACGGCGCACGCCGCCCCCGTCGCCTTCGCCGACGCGGCGACGCAGCTCAGCCCGGTGGTGTCGGGACCGGGCCGGGCGGCCAGGCGCAAGGGCGGGGACACCGGCCCGGGCGACCCGTCGGGCCGGGGCGCGCAGCGCAAGCGGCACCAGACCCGGCGCCGGGCCATCGGCGGGGCCGTGATCGCCGCGTGCGTGGCGGGCGGCGGCCTGGTCTACCTCACGACGACGCCGGGCGAGCAGGGCGCCGAGGCGGGCGGGGCGACCCCCGCCTCGCCGCTGTCGGCCCTCTCCGCCCCGGACACGGCCTCGCCGCAGCCCTCCGGCTCCGCCTCGGCCTCGCCTTCCGGTTCGCCCTCCCCCTCCCCCTCCTTCTCGGCCTCCGCTTCGGCCTCCCCGTCGCCGTCCACGAGCTCCAAGGCCGCGGACCCGGCGCCCGCGCCGGCCAGGAGCAACCCGCCGAAGCCGGCGCCGCCCGCCCCGGCGCCCGCCCCGGCCGGGGTGGTCGGGCAGGTGATCGCCCTGGTCAACTCCGAGCGGGCGGCGGCCGGCTGCGGCCCGCTGAAGGAGGACGCGCAGCTGGACAAGGCCGCCCAGGGCCACTCCGACGACATGGCGCGGCGGGGGTTCTTCGACCACACCAACCCCGACGGCGCGGACCCGGGCGACCGCACGACGGCCGCCGGGTACCGCTGGTCCACGTACGGGGAGAACATCGCCAAGGGCCAGCAGACCGCGCAGGACGTGATGGACTCGTGGATGAAGAGCCCGGGGCACCGGGCGAACATCCTCAACTGCTCCTTCAAGGACATCGGCGTGGGCATGCACCCCGGCGCCGGCGGCCCCTGGTGGACGCAGAACTTCGGCGCCCGTATGTGACCGGGCGGACCGGGCCGCACCCGCCTGCTCCTCTTTGACTCAGAATCCGGGCAAGATGGGGGCTGGAGACCGAAGAGCAGATCAGAGCGGGCAGGGTGGGTGAGGCAGGTGCCGAGGAAGGAGCTGCGTCCCCATCAGCGGGAGGCGGTCGACGCCGTCACGCGCGCCCTCCAGCTGCCCGCCGACGGCGCGGTGCCCGCGGGGGGCCTGCGGACCCAGGTGATCATGGCCACCGGTTCCGGGAAGTCCCTGGTCGCGGTGTGCTCCTCCGAGGAGCTGCGGGCCGGGCGGGTGCTCGTGCTGGTGCCCTCCCTCGACCTGCTCGTGCAGACCGTCGCCGCCTGGCGGGAGGGGGGCCGCACCGGGCGGGCCCTGGCGGTGTGCTCGCTGCGCGGCGAGGACGTGGGGGTGCCGACCACCACGGATCCGCGCATCCTGGCCCGCTGGGGCGCCCGGCCGGTGGAGCGGGTGACGGTGTTCGCCACGTACGCCTCGCTCGGCCTCGGCACCATCGAGCGGGCGCACCTGGCGGGGCTGCCGTCCTGGGACCTGGTGGTGGTCGACGAGGCGCACCGCACCTCGGGCCGGATCGGCAAGCCCTGGGCCGTGGTGCACGACAACGCGCGGATCCCCTCCGTCCGGCGGCTGTACATGACGGCCACGCCCCGGGTGTGGCGCGACGGGGAGGAGCCGGAGGAGGAAGAGGAGCAGGAGGGCGGCCGCGAGCCCCGCGGCCGCGGCGAGCTCGTCGCCTCGATGGAGGACGATCCGCAGGGCCCCTTCGGCTCCCGCTGCCACACCCTCTCCCTGTCCGAGGCCATCGACCGGGGGATCTGCGCCCCGTACCGGGTGGTGTGCGTGGACGTCAGCGACCCCGGGTTCCAGTCGGCGGTGCTGCTCGGCGCCGACGGCCGGTCGGACCGGGTGCGCGGGATGCGGCTGGCCGCGCTCCAGGCGGCGCTGGTGAAGGCTGCGGCGGACCAGGGCTTCCGGCGGACGCTGGTGTTCCATCACCTGACCAGGGAGGCCGAGGCGTTCGCGGCGGGCCTGCCTGCGGTCGCGGCCCGGCTGCGGACGGCGAGCCGCAGCCCGCTGCCGGCGTACCCCCGGACGGTGTGGGCGGACTGGCTGTGCGGGCAGCACACGGCGGCCCACCGGCGGCGGGTGCTGGACGCGTTCGCCGCGGACCGGGTGGCGGACAAGGCCTTCCTCGGCAGCGTCCGGGTGCTGGGCGAGGGGGTGGACACCAAGGAGTGCGACTCCGTCTTCTGGGCGGACGTGCGCGGTTCCATGCCGGACCTGGTCCAGGCGGTGGGCCGGGCGCTGCGGATCCGGCCGGGCGAGGGGAAGGTGGCCTCGCTGGTGGTGCCCGTCCTGCTGGGGCCGGGCGAGTCGCCGGAGTCGATGCTGACCTCACGGGCGTACGGGGACCTCGCGCGGCTGCTGGAGGCGCTGCGGGCCCACGACTCACGGCTGGTGGAGGGCCTTGCCCTCACCGGTCTTCATCTCGGCGACGTAGCCCAGGTGCAGCGCG
>NZ_JBFBGN010000081.1:0-32703 GCF_040684675.1 Streptomyces sp. NPDC089915
CGGGGGCGGAGCCCCCGGGGAACGGGCGAAGGGCGGGTAGGGGACCTCGCCCCGCGCAGCGGCCCCCGCACCCCCGCTCAGCCCCGCAGGCCCCCGCCGAATCGTTCCCGCAGGCGGGCCACGACGCCGGGCCGGCCGGCCTCGGGGCCCGCCGCGTCCGAGAGCCGCTCCGGGATCCCGGAGCGGCCCGCCCCGGCCCCCTCCGCCCGTTCCAGCAGCACCGCGCCCACCTCCGCCGGCAGTTCCTCCGCGAAGTGCCGCAGGAGTTCCGCCGCCAGCTCCGGGACCTCCGGCCCGGCGGCCGGGGCCTCGGCGGCCGCCCGGGCCAGGAGGTCCCAGGTGCCCGCGCGGCGGTGGACCGGGGCGCCCGTCGTGGCCAGGAGCAGACGGGCCTCCACCGGGGTCGGGACCCGGCCGTCCCACACCAGCCGCATGCCCGTCCGCAGGACCAGCGGCTCCGCGTACGGGGAGGCGCCCGCCTCGCGCAGCAGGGCGTCCAGCGCGACCACCCGGTCCCCGTCGGGGCGGCCCCGGGCGCACATGCGCAGGTGCGGCAGCGCCTCCGCCGCGCCCAGGCGGAACCCGGTCCGGGCGAACAGCCGGGCCCCGGCGGGCGGGTCGCCCGCCGCGAGGGCGTCGAGGCGGTCGAGCACGAGGGCCCGCAGCGCCGGCAGCTCCGCCAGCGCGGCCCGGACCTCCTCCCCGTACGCCTCCTCCGGATCCGCCAGCAGGGCCCACGCCAGCCTCCGCGCCGCCTGCGGGAGCACCCCGGCGGTGTCCGCGCCCAGGGCGGCGGCCGACAGCAGCAGCGCGGCCAGCGGCGCCGGTTCGCCCCCGGGGTCGGCCGGCGCCGCCAGCAGCTCCGGTCGCAGCTCCGCCGCGAGCGCGCTCCGGGTCCCCGCGTCCAGGGACGCCAGCAGCCGCTCCGACGCGGCCGCCTCCGCCGCCCCGCGCGGCTCCCCGCCCGGCCGGACCAGCACCCCGGCGAGCGCGTGCAGCCGTACGCCGTCCAGCGCGTCCCGGTGCCCGGCGGCCCACTCGGCCGCCGCCGCCCGGGCCGCCGACCCCAGCGGGACCCCGGCCGCCAGCGCGAGCGCGGCCAGCGGGCCCGCCCCGTACGGCTGCTGCCCGGGGATCCGGCGCACCTCCGCGAACAGCTCCGGCCGGCCCGCCCGCCAGACCGCGGCGGCCGTCCGCGCCCACAGGGCCGCCGGTCCCCGGGGCGGCTCGGGGGCCGGTCCGCGCGCGGCCTCGTACACCCGGTGCCGGCGCCCCCCGCCCGCCAGTACGCCGGCGTCCCGCGGCAGGACCCCGACCAGCTGCTGCGGGGCGGACAGCGGACGCCGCGTGTACGTGGTGAAGGTCAGCCACTGCCCCCGGGCGTGCGGCAGCACCCCGCAGGCCAGCATGATCCACCGGGCCGCGTCCGCCCCGTCGGCCTCCACCAGCATGACGCGGGGAGCGCCCGGCTCCTCCGCGATCCGGCGCACGTCGTCGAAGAACGCGGCGAGCCACGGCCCCCGGGCGGCGACGAACTCCGCCATCGCGGCCCGGTCGTACGGACCCGGCGCGGGTATCCGCTCCAGCGCGGGCGGCGGCCCGTCCGCCGGGGTCCGCTCCCGCCACCCCGCCGAACCCCAGGCGGTGACCGGCAGGGCGCCCCGGGCCTCGCCCGGCAGGTGGACGGCGTGCGCGTGGAAACCGGACCCGGCGGCGGCCGTGCGGGCCAGCAGCCGGCTGCCGTCCGGGAGCAGGCTCAGGCTCAGCGCCCCGGGGTCCGCGCCCCCCGGCGGCGGCTCGTACGCGAGGAGCGGCTCCGCCGCGCGCAGCACCGCCTCGGACACTCCGGGCGTCACGGCGGCGAAGCCGGGCCCGCCGTCGTAGTGGAGCTGTGGAAGGCTCACGCGTCCCCCTCCGTCCCGGTGGCAACCGTCACTGACGTCTCGTCAGGGTCTGTCGCACGGCGCCCTGTTGCCCGTACCGTCGTTCCCCGAACCGATCCGCGATCCGCTTCCAGAGCCGTTCCGCCCCAGGGGCGCACGGTATGACCGGCCCCGTTCCCCGCCATGCCCCGCGCCCCCCGTGCCGTGTTGTGGAGGTCATTCCACCAGATGTCCGGTCCGTTCGGGAGTTCCGCCCCCGGAGGCTTCCGTTCGCCCGCTGTACGGCCCGTCGTCAGACGGGGATCTCCGTCCGGTACCCCGGGCCCGCTGTCCTTGGGGCGCCCCTCCCCCCTCACCCCCAGAGGTCGTCACACCATGGCTGAACTGAACCGACGCAGGTTCCTCCAGATCGCGGGCGGCACCGCCGCCGCCGCGATGCTGAACGAGAGCATCGCCCGCGCCGCCTCCATACCGGCGCAGGGCAGCACCGGAACCATCCAGGACATCGAGCACATCGTCGTCCTCATGCAGGAGAACCGGTCCTTCGACCAGTACTTCGGCACGATGAAGGGCGTCCGCGGCTTCGGGGACCCGCGGCCCGTGCTCCAGGACAACGGGAAGTCGGTCTTCTACCAGTCCAACGGCACGAAGGACATCCTGCCCTTCAATCCGCAGGTCAGCGACCTCGGCATGCAGTTCGTCGAGGGCCTCAACCACGACTGGGCCGGCGGCCACCAGGCGTACAACAACGGCAAGTACGACAAGTGGGTGCCCGCGAAGACGGCCACCACCATGGCGTACATGACGCGGAACGACATCCCGTTCCACTACGCCCTCGCCGACGCCTTCACCGTGTGCGACGCCTACCACTGCTCCTTCATCGGCGCCACCGACCCGAACCGCTACTACATGTGGACGGGCCACACCGGCAACGACGGCACCGGCGGCGGCCCGGTCCTCGGCAACCAGGAGGCGGGCTACGGCTGGAAGACCTACCCCGAGCGCCTGGAGGCGGCCGGGGTCTCCTGGAAGATCTACCAGGACATCGGCGACGGCCTGAACGCCGCCGGCGGCTGGGGCTGGATCGGCGACGCCTTCCGGGGCAACTACGGCGACAACTCCCTCCTGTACTTCAACAGCTACCGCAACGCCCAGCCCGGTGACGCCCTGTACGAGAAGGCGCGTACGGGCACCAACGCCAAGGCGGGCGAGGGCTACTTCGACAAGCTCCGCGCGGACGTGGTGAACGGCACCCTGCCGCAGGTCTCCTGGATCGCGGCCCCCGAGGCCTTCAGCGAGCACCCGAACTGGCCCGTCAACTTCGGCGCCTGGTACATCTCCCAGGTCCTGGACGCGCTGACCGCGAACCCGGCGGTGTGGGCGAAGACGGCGTTCTTCATCACCTACGACGAGAACGACGGCTTCTTCGACCACGTCGTGCCCCCGTACCCGCCGGCCTCCTCGGCCTGGGGCCTGTCCACCGCCGACGTCACCCGCGACCTGTACGCGGGCGGCGGCGGCTACAACGCCGGCCCGTACGGCCTGGGCCCGCGCGTCCCGATGATCGTGGTCTCCCCGTGGAGCAAGGGCGGCTACGTCTGCTCCGAGACCTTCGACCACACCTCGGTGATCCGCTTCATGGAGAAGCGCTTCGGGGTGCAGGAGCCCAACATCTCGCCCTGGCGCCGGTCCGTCTGCGGCGACCTGACCTCGGCGTTCGACTTCACGCAGGCCGACGCGACGCCCGCCTCCCTGCCCTCCACCGGGGCCTACGTCCCGGCGGACCACAACGCGCACCCCTCCTACCACCCGGTCCCGCCGGCGACGGGCACCCTGCCCAAGCAGGAGACCGGCTCCAAGCCGACCCGCGCCCTGGGCTACAGCCCGTACGTGGACGGCGCGCGCGCCGTCTCCACCGGCAAGTTCACGCTGACCTTCGCCTCCGGCCCGAAGCTCGGCGCCCACTTCCACAGCACCTCCGGCAACCGCACGGACGGCCCCTGGCCCTACACGGTCGAGGCGGGCAAGACCCTCTCGGACACCTGGAGCACCAGCAGCTCCACCGGCAACAAGATCGACCTGACGGTCTGGGGCCCCAACGGCTTCCTGCGCACCTGGAAGGGCCCGGCGAAGAAGGCCGGCCCCGAGGTGACGGCCCGCCACGTGGAGGCCACCGGCAACCTGGCGCTGACCCTGACCAACGGCGGCACCGCCGCGGTGAACCTGACGGTCACCAACGCCTACGGCGGCGCCGCCCAGACCTTCAAGGTCAACCCGGGCGCCACCGTCCCCTACACGGTCGACCTGCGCGCCTCCGGCCGCTGGTACGACGTGACGGTGGTCTCCGACGCCGACACCACCTTCGTGCGCCGCTTCGCGGGCCACGTCGAGACGGGCGCGGCGGGCGTCTCGGACCCGGCGATCAAGACCGTCTGATCCGGTCGTCCGGTGTGCGCAGCAGCCGCCGCTCCAGGACCGCCAGGTCCGCGGGGCGGTGGCCGCGCGCGTGCCGCAGCAGCAGGTCCCGGGCGGTGTCGGGGACGCGCCGGCGCTTGGGGTGGCGGGTGGTGAACTCCTCGCTCGCGAAGAACCGCACGGCCCCCTCCAGCCCGGCCCGGTCCGTCTCCCGCACCGCCCAGGCCAGTTCCTCCGTGGGCACCCCGGCCAGCAGCCGCGAAGGGCCGCGCTCGGCCAGCAGCCACGCCGCGTCGCGGGGCTGGGCGCGCGGGGCGCCGAGCCAGCCGAAGACCACCGCGTAGGCCACCCCGCGCGGCGGGCCGGGCTCCTCCTCGCCCCCGGCCAGCGCCCGGGCGTACTCCCGCAGCCCCTCGGGCGCCGCCCCGGCCCACCGGTCCCGGTGCCGGGCGGGGATGCCGTCGGGCGAGAGCGGGTCGAGGAGCCGGTTCGACTCGGGTGTGGGGTGCGCGGTGCCGTCGTCGTCCCCGCAGGAGCAGAAGACGACCCCCTTGGCGGCCGCGGCGGCGGCCCGCTGGCGCCCTATCCGGCGGACGGCCCGGACCTCGCGGATCTCGGCCGGGTCGCTGATCTCGTAGCTCCCGGGATGGTGGGGGTGGCGGGCGCCGTCGGCGCGCGAGAAGGCCCCCATGACCAGTGGTCGGCGGAGCGGTTCGGACTGCACGGTGTGATCGTAGGGCCGGTGGGCAGAACGAACGGGGTCGGGATCCACCACACCGTCACCCAGGGAGAACGCATGGCCATCGCCCACCGCAGGATCGGCACCGGACCCGTCCGCGTCATCGTGCTGCACGACTGGTTCGGGACCTCCGACAACTGGGGCTCCGTGCTGGACTACCTGGACCCGAAGGGGTTCTCCTACGCCTTCCTCGACTACCGCGGCTACGGCCGCCGCCGTGACGTCCCCAGCCGCTACACCCTCCCCGAGATCGCCGACGACGTCCTCGGGCTCGCCGACGAACTCGGCTGGGACACCTTCTCCCTGCTCGGCCACTCCATGGGCGGCAAGGCCGTCCAGCAGGTCCTGGTCCGGGCGCCCGAGCGGATCGAGAAGCTGATCGGCCTCTGCCCGGTGCCGGCCGCGCCCTACGCGATGGACGACGCCACCCACGCCCTCTTCTACGGCGCCGCCGGCGACCCCGCCAAGCGCCGCACCATCCTCGACCTCGTCACCGGCCACCGCGCGAGCGGCCACTGGCTGGACCGGATGGTCGCCCACTCCGTCGAGGTCTCCCGCCCCGAGGCCTTCGCCGGCTACCTCGCCGACTGGCAGCCCCGCGACCTGTCCTCCGCCGTCAAGGGGAACACGGTGCCGGTCCTCGTCCTCGTCGGGGAGTACGACCTCGCCCTCACGGCCGATGTGATGCGGGCCACCTGGCAGGCCTGGTACCCGGACTGCAGGGTCGTCACCGTTCCGGGCGCCGGCCACTACCCGCCCCACGAGACCCCCGTGGCCTTCGTCACGGAGGTGGAGGCCTACCTCCGCGGCTGAACGGACGCGAGAACGCCCGTAGGGGGTACGAGGCGGACCTCGTACCCCCTACGGGACGGAAAGGGTGAGTGACGGGACTTGAACCCGCGGCCACCTGGACCACAACCAGGTGCTCTACCAACTGAGCTACACCCACCACGAAGGGCGGCGGACCGTCCGTTCGTCGTGCAAGCACAGCATAGCCGATCAGACGGGTGGTTCCGCGACGGGTCAACCGGCGGCCCGGCTGCCCGCCAGGCTCGCCGCCAGCCGGGCCACGACCCCGTCCGCGCGCCGCGCCGCGTGCGCGACGGCCGCCGCGGCCAGGGCCCGGACCACCGGATGCGGCCGCGTGCCGTCCCCGGCGAGCTCCGGCTGGAAGAGCGTGGCCAGGAAGAACGGGTGCCCCGGCAGTTCCGCCATGCGCACCTGCCCCTCCTCGTCGTGCCCCGACAGCCGCAGCCCGTGCGCGGTGAGCTCCGGCAGGTGCCGCGGGGCCGGCCCGTAGTTGCAGTGGTAGCGCTCCATCGACCGCTCGGCCCCGAGCACCGACTCCGCGAGCGAGCCGGGCTGCGCCCGTACGACGCCCTCGTGCCCGACGAGCGAGCAGGCGAGCGGCGCGATCAGCAGGTCGTCCGCATCGGGGTCGTTCTCCGCGTGCGCGACCCCCGTCAGACCGCACACCGCGCGGGCGTACTCCAGCAGGGCGTGCTGGAACCCGCCGCAGGTGCCGAGGAAGGGGATGCCCTCCTCCCGCGCCACCCGGATCGCGGCCAGCGCCCCCGCCTCGCTGGCGTACGGGCTGCCCGGCAGCACCCACACCGCGTCGAACCGGGCCAGCGTCCCGGCCTCCGCCTCCGCGCAGGCGTCCGCGGTCGGGATCCAGTAGGCGTCGAGCACCAGCCCCTCCCGCGCGGCCAGCGCGTCGAGCAGGAGCGGGATCCGGGTGTGGGACTTCACGTGCGGGGAACGGTCGCCGACCAGGGCGATCCGGGCCACGGGGGCGACGGGGGAGAGCGGGGGGAGAGCGGCCGGGGCGGCCTGTGCGGTGGTCATGGGGATCATCCTGAAGGCCAGTCCCACTTCAGCGCCAACGATTGTTCCTGGATGGTCGATAAGCAGCGCTGATGACCCTGGCGCCCGCCCCTGGGATCATGACGCCATGGACCCGCACCTCCTGCGCACCTTCGTCGCCGTCACCCGCCTCGCCTCCTTCTCCGCCGCCGCCCGGGAACTCGGCTACACCCAGTCCGCCGTCTCCCAGCACATCGCCGCCCTCGAAGCCGACCTGCGCACCGAGCTCCTCACCCGGCGCCCCGTCGCCCCCACCCCCGCCGGAGCCCGGCTCCTCGAACACGCCGGACCCCTCCTGCTGCGGCTCGACGCCGCCCGCGCCGACGTGCTGCGGCTGGCCGCCGCCCCGCCCGGCCGGGTCACCCTCGCCGCCTCCCCCCTCGCCGTCGGCCCCCGCCTGCTCGCGGCCCTCCCCGCCACCGGGGTCACCCTGCGCGTCCTGCCCCCGGACCGGGTGCCCGCCGCCGTCGCCGCCGGGGACTGCGACCTCGGCCTCGTCGACGGACTCGCCGCCCCCAGCGACCCCCTGCGGCTGCCCGACGTGGCCCCGTTGAGGACCACCGGGGTCGGCGAGGAGGAACTGGCCCTCCTCCTCCCCGCCGGACACCCCTTCGCCGGGCGGGCCGCCGTCCGGCTCGACGACCTCGCCGACGCCCGCTGGCTCGACGCCCCCGACGCGGGCCTGCCCCTCACCGCCGCCCACGGCTCCGCCCGCACCGCCCTGCGCTACGAGGGCACCGACCTGCACGCCCTGTGCGCCCTCGCCGCCGCCGGACACGGCCTCGTCCTGCTGCCCCGGACCGTCGCCGAGACCGCCGCCGCCCGGGGCCCCGGCGCCGGGGTCGCCGTCCCCCTCGACGCCCCGCGCCTGGTGCACCGTACGGAACTCCTCGCGCCCGCGACCCAGTCCGGCGCGGCCGCTGCGCTCGCCCACCGCCTCACGGCAGGATCCCCGTATGACCACCGCACCCAGCCCTGAGCCCGCCCCCGCCGGGGCCGCCCACCCCGAACCGGCCCCCTTCACCACCGCCGACCACGCCGCCCGCATGGCCGCCGCCGCGCAGGCCGCAGCCGACGCCGGCCTGGCCGGCCTGCTCATCGCCCCCGGCCCCGACCTCACCCACCTCACCGGGTACCGCCCCACCGCCGAGACCGAGCGGCTCACCCTGCTCGTCCTCGCCGTCGGCCAGGACCCCGTCCTCGTCGTCCCCGCCCTGGAGGCCCCCGACGCCGCGAAGGCCCCCGGCGCCGGCGCCCTCACCCTGCGCGACTGGACCGACGGCAAGGACCCGTACGCCCTGACCGCCCCGCTGCTCGACGTCTCCGGCCGCTTCGGCGTCAGCGACAACACCTGGGCCCTGCACCTCCTGGGCCTGCAGCGGGAGCTGCCCGCCACCTCCTACACCCCGCTCACCGCGGCCCTGCCGATGCTCCGCGCCGTCAAGGACGACCGCGAACTCGCCCGCCTGGAGGCCGCCGCGGCGGCCGCCGACGCCGCCTACGCGCAGATCCTCCACGTCCCCTTCGCCGGCCGCCGCGAGAGCGACGTCGCCGCCGACCTCGCCGGCCTGCTGCGGGCGCACGGCCACTCCCAGGTGGACTTCACCGTCGTCGGCTCCGGCCCCAACGGCGCCAACCCGCACCACGAGGCCGGCGACCGCGTCATCCGCCACGGCGACATGGTCGTCCTCGACTTCGGCGGCCTCAAGCACGGCTACGGATCCGACATCTCCCGCACCGTCCACGTCGGCGAACCCACCGCCGAGGAACAGCGCGTCCACGACGTCGTCCGCGAGGCCCAGCAGGCCGGCTTCGCCGCCGTCCGCCCCGGCGCCGCCTGCCAGGACGTCGACCGCGCCGCCCGCGCCGTCATCACCGAGTTCGGCTACGGCGACCGCTTCATCCACCGCACCGGGCACGGCATCGGCGTCACCACGCACGAACCCCCGTACATGGTCGAGGGCGAGGAGCAGCCCCTCGTCCCCGGCATGTGCTTCTCCGTGGAGCCCGGCGTCTACCTGCCCGGCCGCTTCGGCGTCCGCATCGAGGACATCGTCACGGTCACCGCCGCCGGCGGCCGCCGGCTCAACCAGGCCCCGCGGGAGCTGGCGGTGGTGGAGTAGGCCGGGAAGGCCCTACGGGCCCAGCACCACCGCCGACTCGCCCGGAACGTGCAGGCGCCCGTCGGGCCCCGGATGCTCCACCGGCTCCCACGAGGCCAGCACCCGCACCCCGTTGCGGCCGAGCGCCACCGTCACCGACTCCGTCCCCAGGTTGACGACCACCCGCACGTCGCCCCGCCGGAACGTCAGCCACCGCCGCTCCTCGTCGAAGGCGACCCGGACCGCCGCCAGGTCCGGGTCGCGCAGGTCCGGCTGCGAGCGGCGCAGCCGGATCAGCGTCCGGTACCACTCCAGCAGCCAGGCGTGCGACTCCCGTTCCGGCTCCGCCCAGTCCAGGCAGGACCGCTCCCGCGTCGCCGGAGCCTGCGGGTCCGGCACCTCCTCCGCCTTCCAGCCGTGCGCCGCGAACTCCCGCCGCCGGCCGCCGCGCACGGCCTCGGCCAGCTCCGGATCGCCGTGGTCGGTGAAGTACTGCCAGGGCGTCCCCGCCCCCCACTCCTCACCCATGAACAGCATCGGCACGAACGGGCCCGTCAGCGCCAGCGTCGCCGCGCAGGCCAGCAGCCCGGGGGACAGGGAGGCCGACGGCCGGTCGCCCAGCGCCCGGTTGCCCACCTGGTCGTGGGTCTGCGTGTAGCCGAGGAACCGGTGCGCGGGGGTGCGCCGGCGGTCCACCGGCCGGCCGTGGGTGCGGCCCCGGAAGGAGGACCGGGTGCCGTCGTGGAAGAACGCCCGGGTCAGGGTCTTCGCCAGGGCGGCCAGCGGGGCCGCGGCGAAGTCGGCGTAGTAGCCCTGGGATTCACCGGTCAGCGCACAGTGCAGCGCGTGGTGGAAGTCGTCGTTCCACTGCGCGTGCACACCCAGCCCGCCGGCGGGGCGCGGCGTCGTGAGGCGGGGGTCGCACCGGTCGGACTCGGCGATCAGGAACAGCGGCCGCGCCGACTCGGCGGCCAGCGCGTCCACGGCCGCCGACAGCTCCTCCAGGAAGGGCAGCGCCCGCCCGTCGGCCAGCGCGTGCACGGCGTCCAGCCGCAGCCCGTCGATCCGGTAGTCCCGCAGCCAGGCGAGGGCGCTGCCGATCAGGTACGCCCGCACCTCGTCGGAACCCGGCGCGTCCAGGTTCACCGCCGCGCCCCACGGAGTGTGGTGGGTGTCCGTGAAGTAGGGGCCGAAGGCCGGGAGGTGGTTGCCGGAGGGGCCCAGGTGGTTGTGGACCACGTCCAGGACCACCCCGAGCCCCGCCGCGTGCGCCGCCTCCACGAACCGGGCCAGCCCCGCCGGCCCTCCGTACGGCTCGTGCACCGCCCACGGCGCCACCCCGTCGTAGCCCCAGCCGTGCCGGCCCGGGAAGGGGCAGACCGGCATCAGCTCCACGTGCGTGACGCCCAGCGAGACCAGGTGCCCCAGGCGGGCGGCCGCGGCGTCGAAGGTGCCCTCGGGGGTGAAGGTGCCGACGTGCAGCTCGTACAGCACCGCGTCCTGGAGCGGGACGCGCGGGGGCGCGGTGCGGGGGGTGAGGGGCTCGAAGTCCACCACGGCGGAGAGGCCCCCGGTGCCGTCCGGCATGCGCCGGCCGCGCGGGTCCGGGCGGACCGCCGGATCCTCGCCCAGCCGGAACCCGTACCGGTCGCCGTCGGCCGCCGGGGCCTCGACGGTCCACCAGCCCGGGCGGTCCGGGGCCGGGTCGGGGGCCATCTCGTAGGCGGTGTCGTTCAGTCGCAGCGCGACCCGGCCTGTCAGCGGTGCCCACACCTCGAACTGCACGGACGGTCCCCTCGCTCCCGGCGACGTGTCACACGTATCGTGCCCATCATTCAGGGCCTGCCGGGGGAGTTCTGGACACTCCGCACCCGACGGGCCGACAATCACCCTGTGACGTCGAGTTTCGAGTTCCCCGCCTTTCCCGTCCCGCGCGTGTCCGACGCGGAGCGGGACCGGGCGCTGGGCCAGCTCAGGGAGGGTGCGGCCCTCGGCAGACTGTCGCACGACACCTTCCTGCGCCGCATGGAACTCGCGCTGGTCGCCCGCCGCTCCGAGGACCTGGCCGTGCTGCTGGCCGACCTCCAGACCCGCCAGGGGCCGCTGGGCCCCGAAACCCCCTGGACCCGCCGTCTGTTCGGCTGGGTGGGGCGGGCCTCGGCGGTGTCGGTGGGGGTCCGGCGGGCCTGGCAGGCCGAACGGCTGCCGGCGCTGCTGCTCCCGCACCCGGCCGCCGGCCCGCTGCGGATCGGCCGCGACCCGGGCAACGGGCTCCGGCTCAGCCACGAGACCGTCTCGCGGGCCCATGCGGAGCTGAGCATGCGGGACGGGACCTGGCTGGTCAAGGACCTCGGCTCCACCAACGGCACCACCGTCAACGGGCGCCGGGTCACGGGGGTGGCCGTCGTAAGAGTGGGGGACCAGATCGGGTTCGGGAGGATGATCTTCCGCTTGTCGGACAGCTGACGGACCGGGCCGGCCGGCGCGCGGACCGCCGTACGGGGGCGGCAGGATGTCGTCCCATGAACCACGCCCCGGACTCCCCTTCCCCCGTCCGCCCGGTACGGCCGCAGGACCTGCCCCGCCTCGTCGAGCTCATCCACGAGCACGTCGCGTACGAGAGGTCGACGCCCAGGCCCGCGGACCTCGCCGACCGGCTCGGCCCCCTCCTCTTCGCCGAGGACACCCGGCTGCGCGTGCTCCTCGCCGAGACCCCGGACGGCACGGTGGCGGGATACGCCGCCTGCTCCGAGGAGTTCGCCTTCTGGGACGCCGCCTCCTACCTCCACATGGACTGCCTCTACCTGACGGAGGAGGCCAGGGGCCACGGCCTGGGCGCCGCCCTGATGGCGGGCGTGGCGGACCTCGCCCGCGAGCGCGGCCTCGGCCACGTCCAGTGGCAGACCCCGGACTGGAACGAGGGCGCCGTCCGCTTCTACGACCGGCTGGGCGCCACGGGCCGGCCCAAGCGCCGCTACGCCTGGCCCGTCTGAAGACACCGGTGGGCGGCGAGGACCGTACGGGCCTGGTGCTCCACCTGCGTGGCCACCGCCACCCGGCGGGCCCGGAACCGGGCCGAGAAGCTCCCGCACCACCCCGCCACCAGCCGGTCCAGCTCCGCCGCCGCCGGATGCCCCTGCGCCCGCGCCGCCCGCAGCAGCATCGCGGCGGCGCGCAGCGACAGCCGCCGCCCGAACGCGTCGACGCTCCCCACGGCGGCCGTGGTCGTCCCCGGCGGCGCCCCCGGACCCGCCCACCCGGCGGTGACCTGCGGGATCAGCCGCAGCGTCCAGTCCACCGCCCGCAGCAGCGCGGCGGCGTCCGGGTCCGCCGCACCGACCCCCTCGCGCAGCTCGGCCACCCGCGCCGCCTCCCCGGCCAGCCGCCCGGCCAGCGCCCGCAGGGCGCCCGCCGGGTCCGGGTGCGGGGCGGGATCGTCCACCAGGTCGGAGGCCCACATGGGCACCTCGACGATCGCGGTGGTGGTCGCGCGGTGGCACCAGGTGCTGAGCCGGGTGTCCTCGGAGTGCGACCCCATGACCCCCGCCTCCGGCATCACGAAGATCCCCGGGCCGGGGGAGGGCCACCCGGAGGCGTCGGAGGCCCCGGTCTCCACCGGGATCCGCAGCTCGGCGGCCGACTTCCCGAAGGGCTCCGCCAGCCCCGGCAGGTCCCGGGTGAGCTGCACCCAGGAGCCGCCGAGATCCGTACCGTGCAGGGAGACCTGGAGGACGGGACGCAGCTCGTCGATCAGCCCGGTCAGCGCGAGCGTCTCGGGCGGGAGCCCGTCCAGGGGGAGCAGCGAGGGCGCCCACTCGGGCTGTTCGGGCCCGGGCGGCCGGTAGAAGTGCCGGTGGTAGTCGAGGAGGGACGAGGGACGGGGGGTGCGGTGCAGCGCCGCCCCGTCGGGGTCGGCGCAGAGCAGGAAGTGCCACCCCGTTCCGCCGCCGGGCGCCCCGGCCAGCCGCCGCGCGAGCTCCAGCGCGGTCGCCCCGCCGACGGGCTCGTTGGCGTGCGCCCCGGCGACGACCAGCACCTCCCGGTCCCCGCGCCCGCCGACGGAGAGCATCCACAGCGGCCGCCCGGCCCGCGACTCCCCGACCTGCCGCAGCCGTGCCCGCCCGGGGTACGCGTCCGCCAGCGCCCGGGCGGCCAGGGCGAGTTCGTGCGGGCCGGGATAAGGCGTGTCACGAAGGAGACTCACCCCCATGCCATGCCCGCCCCGCCCCCGCCCTACTGCACCCGAACGTCTGTGCCGGTGCGCGGGCGGGGCGTTTGAATGTCCCTCTGAAGGCCCCTCACGTGCCCATGAGAACCCCCTCGCCTCCGGAGGCAGTCGTCATGAAGACCGAAATCCGCCGCTACACCGACGTGGAGCAGGTCGCCGCGTCCCTGCTGGCGGTGTACGCGCAGGTGCGCGAGCCGTTGCTCCACCTGCCGGACTACGCCGTGCCCGCGGTCGCCGAGCGCCTCGAACGGTACGGCCGTACGCCCGGGTTCGGGGCGGTGCTGGCGTTCGACGCAGAGGACCGGCCCGTCGGCTACGCCTACGGCAACACCGTGGAGGCCGGGGACCTCTGGTGGAGGCGGATGAGTGAGGTGGACGAGCGGCACACCCGGGAGCCGGCCCTGGCCCTGAGGGAGATCGGGGTGACGGTCCCCCACCGGGGCACGGGCCTGGCCCGCACCCTGCACGACGCGCTCCTCGCCGGCCGGCCGGAACCGTCCGCGTCCCTGCTGGTCAACCCGGCGGCCGGAGACGGAAAGGTGCGCCGCGTCTACGAATCCTGGGGCTACACCGCCATCGGAACCTGCCGGCTGTCCCCCGACTCCCCCCTCCTCACCGCGATGATCCGCCCCACGCGAGCCTAGCCCGCCTCCCTACCCCGCCCGGACCAGAGCGGCCACCGGCCCCGCCGCCAGCAGCCGCGACAGCCGGACCTCGCCCTCGTACGGGGACGGCGGGGTCGGGCCGTGGGCCGGGTGCCACCGGCCCGGGGGGAGGGGGAGGGCGGTGTCCCGCCAGCCGCCCGCCTCCGCCAGGCGGTGGGAGAGGCGGGTGGCCACCGCCACGAGGCCGCCCGGGCGGGTGTAGGCCAGGCAGTGCTCGGACGCCGGGCCGCGGGCGGTCAGCGGGGCGTAGCCCCGGAACACGGCCGGGCGGGTGCGGCGCAGCCGGAGCAGGGCGGTCGTCAGGGCGAGCTTCTCCTGCGCGAGGGTCAGCGGCGCGGCGCCCGCGTCCAGGGCGGCCAGGGCCTCCCGGGGGAACACGGCCGGGCGGCGGTTGTCCGGGTCCACCAGGGCGCGGTACTCGTACTCGGAGCCCTGGTAGACCTCCGGCACCCCCGGCATGGTCAGGTGGAGCAGGGTCATGCCCAGCACGTTGGCCCGGGCCGCCTCCGCGAGTTCCGGCGGCAGCTCCACCGCCGCCGGGGGGACGAGGTCCGCGATGCCCGCCTCGTACGCCTCGTCGGGGTCGGTCCAGGAGGTGCGCAGCCCCGCCTCCCGGGCGGCCTTGAGCAGGGCCGCCGCCAGGCGGGGTCCCCGCTCGGGGACGTCCCCCAGCCCGAGCGCGCTCTGCCGGGCCACCCACGCCAGCTGCGGATCGCCCCCGCCGCCCCTACCGGCCCCACCACCCGCACCGGCCCGCCCCGCCGCCCCCGGGGCCTGCGAGAGCACCGCGATGCGGGCGCGGACGTCCGCGCTGCGCTTCGTGTCGTGGGTGGACAGGACCGTGCCCGAGGCGGGCCAGTCCCGTTCGCGGTCCGCGCAGTACGCGTGGAACTCCGCCGCCGGCACCGCCGGGCCGCCCGGCTCACCGCCGACCTCCGTCGCCGACAGCAGCGGCGCCCAGCGGTAGAAGGCCCGGTCCTCAAGGGACTTGGCGCGCAGGGCCGCCGAGGTCTGGGCGAAGCGAGCCGCGAAGGCCGGGTCGGCCTCCAGCCGGGCCCGTACGGAGTCCACCGAGGCCGACCCGGCCCGCGCGGCGGCCCGTTCCAGGGTCCGCGCGTCCGGTCCCGGCCCGCCGGGGTACGTCCGGTAGACGCGTGAGGCGACGAGCAGCTCCGACACGGCCGCGGCCGCCCCCGGCCCGGCCCACCGTTCCAGCGTGCCGAGCTCGGCGGCCAGGTCGCCGGCCAGGACCTCCCGGGCGGCGGCCGAGGCCGTCTCCTCCCAGCCGGGTGCGCCCGTCGACTCCCCGTACAGGGACGCCAGTTCGGCCGCCCCCGCGCCGTCCGTGAACACCCCGTCCACCCGGTGCAGCGCGTCGTACCCGGTGGTGCCCGCCACCGGCCAGGCCTGCGGGAGGTCCTCGTCGCGGGCCAGGATCTTCTCCACGACCACCCAGCAGCCTTCGCCCGCCGCCGCCCGCAGCCGCCGCAGGTACTGCTCGGGGTCGGCCAGTCCGTCGACGTGGTCGATCCGCAGCCCCGCCGCCACCCCGTCGCGGACCAGCTCCAGCACCTTGGCGTGGGTCGCGGCGAAGACGGCCGGGTCCTCCACCCGTACCCCGATCAGGTCCGAAATGGTGAAGAACCGGCGGTAGTTGAGGGCGGTCCGGGCCTCGCGCCACCACGCCGGCCGGTACCACTGGGCGGCCAGCAGCTCCGGCAGCGGCAGCCCGGCCGTCCCCGCGCGCAGCGGGAACTCCCGCTCCCCGCACCGCAGCAGGCCCGCGCCGGCGTCCACCGTGAAGGGCTCGTCCGGCCCCGCGAGCACCGGCAGCAGGAGCTGCCCGCCGCCCGCGTCCCAGTCCACGTCGAACCACCGCGCGTACGGCGACCCCGGCCCCTCCCGCAGCACCTCCCACAGCGGCCGGTTCAGCCGCAGCGGCGACGGCAGCGCCATGTGGTTCGGGACGATGTCGAGCACGAGGCCGAGCCCCCGCTCCCGCGCGGCGGCGGCGAGCGCGCGCAGACCCCGTTCGCCGCCGAGCTCCTCCCGCACCCGCCCGTGGTCGGTGACGTCGTACCCGTGCGCCGAACCCGGAACGGCCTCCAGGACGGGCGACAAGTGGAGGTGTGACACTCCGAGCGACGCGAGGTACGGTACGGCTGCCTCGGCCGCCGCGAACGGGAACGCGGGCGTCAGCTGGAGACGGTACGTCGACGCCGGAATGGCGGGCGTCTGAACGTCGGATTCCGATTGGCTGATTGAATACCGCTGGCTCATGAGAACGTACGTACCCAGCCCGCGCGATTCCGTGCCATTACCCAATGCATCCGGGTGACTGCGCCGCGTTAGTGTCGATCAAGTGGTTTCAACCGTCAGTACCTACCGAAACGTCATCGCCCTGACCGGGCCCCTCCTCCCCGTCATCTCGTTCTTCGCCCGACTGCCCGTCGCGATGTCCCAGTTCGGGAGCGTCCTGCTGGTGTCCGAGACGAGCGGCTCCCTCGCCACCGCCGGCATCGTCGGCGGCGCCCTCTCCGCCGGCCAGGTGGTCTTCGGGCCCGTCCTGGGCCGGCTCGCCGACCGGCACGGGCAGCGGCCCGTGGTCCTCGCCGCGGCGGCGGTCAACGCCGTGGCCACCACCGCCCTCGTCGCCGGGGCCCTCGCGGGCCTGGCCACCCCCGCGCTCGCCGCCGTCGGCGCCGTCGCCGGGGCCTCCGTACCACTGATCGGGCCGCTCGCCCGGACCCGCTCCGTGGCCCTCGCGCACCGGGCGAAGGCCGGCGAGGGCGTGGTGGGGACCGTGCACTCGCTCGAAGGCACCCTCGACGAGGTCTCCTTCGTCTTCGGGCCGGCCCTCGTCGGCCTCGCCGCGCTCGTCCTGCACCCCGCCGTCGCCCTCGGCGGGGCGGCCGCCCTCGTCGCCGTCTTCGGCACCGCCTACGCCCTGCACCCCACCGCCGCCGTCACCGCCGGCAGCCCCGCGCGGGCCCGCGCCGAGGGCGTACGGGCGCCCCGGCAGCCCCGCGTGGTGCACGCCGTGCGCGGCTCCCTCGCCCTCCAGGGAGCCATGTTCGGCGCCTGCCAGGCCGGAATCGCCGCCCTCACCGCCCGGTTGGGCGTGCCGGGCCAGGCCGGGATCGTGTACGCCGCGATGGGCGTCGTCAGCGCGGCCGTGGGCCTCGGGCTCGGAGCGCTGCCCGCCCGCTTCGGACTGCGGCTGCGCTGGCGGGTGGCGACGGGCGCGGCGCTGGTGCTGTCGGTGCCGCTGCTGTTCACCGAGACCCTGTGGCCGCTGTACGCGGTCGTGACCGTCCTCGGGGCCGCCTACGCCCCGCACCTGATCACCGCCTTCGCGCTCACCGAGCGGGTGGTGGAGCCCTCGCGGCTCGCCGAGTCCATGGCCTTCGCGGCGAGTTCGCTGGTGGCCGGGCAGGCCGTGGCGCTGGCCGTCTCCGGCCGGCTCGCCGAGGCGTACGGGCCCGCCGGGGCCTTCGCCGTCGCCGTGGGGGCGGCCGCGCTGTGCCTGACGACCGCCCTGGTCACCCGGGTGCCGTCGGCCCGTCCCGGGGAGGCCGCCCCGCCGGCGGCCCCCGCAGGAGCCCCCGTCAAGGCGTTCATCCCCGCGCAGCGCACCGCCTCCCCCGAGGGCCGGGGGGCCTCGGGCAGCGCCAGCGGCTATGCGGGGCGCTGAAGCACCGCCAGGCAGCGGCCCGTCAGCGCCACCCGGTCCCCGGCCGCGTACTGCGGACCGGTGCCGGGCGGCGGCACCTCGGCCCGCGCCGTGTCCACGACCAGCCGCCACCGGGCGCCGTGCCCGGCCGGGACGGTGAACTCCTGCGGGTCGGCGCCGGCGTTGAACATCAGCAGGAACGAGTCGTCGGTGATCCGCTCCCCGCGCGAACCGGGCTCGGAGATCGCCTCCCCGTTGAGGAACACCGTCAGGGCCCGGGCGTGCTGCGCCTGCCAGTCCCGGGCCCGCATCTCCTCGCCGTGCGGGGTGAACCACGCGATGTCGGAGAGCTCGTCGTGCGTGCCCTCCACCGGCCGCCCGTGGAAGAAGCGGCGCCGCCGGAACACCGGGTGGTCCCGGCGCAGCCACACCATCCGGCGGGTGAACTCCAGCAGCGGGGGCGGGGGTTTGCCCGGCTCGGGCCAGGTCAGCCAGGACAGCTCGTTGTCCTGGCAGTAGGCGTTGTTGTTGCCGTCCTGGGAACGGGCGAACTCGTCGCCGTGGCTGAGCATCGGCACGCCCTGGGAGAGCATCAGCGTGGCGGTGAAGTTGCGCATCTGCCGCTCGCGCAGCTCCAGGACCGCCGGGTCCTCCGTCGGACCCTCGACCCCGCAGTTCCAGGACCGGTTGTGGGTCTCGCCGTCCCGGTTGCCCTCCCGGTTGGCCTCGTTGTGCTTCTCGTCGTACGAGACCAGGTCGTTGAGGGTGAAGCCGTCGTGGCAGGTGGTGAAGTTGATGGAGGCCAGCGGGCGGCGGCCGTCGTCCTGGTAGAGGTCGGAGGAGCCCGTCAGCCGGCCCGCGAACTCCGCGAGCGTGCGCGGCTGCCCGCGCCACAGGTCCCGTACGGTGTCGCGGTACTTGCCGTTCCACTCGGTCCACAGCGGCGGGAAGTTGCCCACCTGGTAGCCGCCCTCGCCCAGGTCCCAGGGCTCCGCGATCAGCTTCACCTGGCTGACCACCGGGTCCTGCTGGACCAGGTCGAAGAACGAGGACAGCCGGTCGACCTCGTGGAACTGCCGGGCCAGGGTGGCCGCGAGGTCGAAGCGGAAGCCGTCCACGTGCATCTCGGTCACCCAGTACCGCAGCGAGTCCATGATCAGCTGGAGCACGTGCGGGGAGCGCATCAGCAGCGAGTTGCCGGTCCCGGTGGTGTCCGTGTAGTGCCGGGGGTCGTCGGCGAGCCGGTAGTAGGAGGCGTTGTCCAGCCCCCGGAAGGAGAGGGTGGGGCCCAGGTGGTTGCCCTCGGCGGTGTGGTTGTAGACCACGTCCAGGATCACCTCGATCCCGGCCTCGTGCAGCGCCCGCACCGCCGACTTGAACTCCAGCACCTGCTGGCCCCGGTCGCCGGAGGCGTAGCCGTTGTGCGGGGCGAAGAAGCCGATGGTGTTGTAGCCCCAGTAGTTGCTCAGCCCGTCGTTGGCGAGCCGGTGGTCGTTGACGTACTGGTGTACGGGCATCAGCTCCAGCGCCGTCACCCCGAGCTTCACCAGGTGGCTGATGACCGCCGGGTGCGCGAGCGCCCCGTAGGTGCCGCGCAGCTCCTCCGGGAGGTCGGGGTGACGCATGGTCAGGCCCTTGACGTGGGCCTCGTAGAGCACGGTGTGGTGGTACTCGTGGCGCGGTGGCCGGTCGTTGGCCCAGTCGAAGTACGGGTTCACCACCACCGAACTCATCGTGTGCGGGGCGGAGTCCAGGTCGTTGCGGGAGTCGGGCCGGCCGAAGTGGTAGCCGTAGACCTCCTCGCCCCAGCCGATCCGCCCGCTGATCGCCCGCGCGTACGGGTCCAGCAGCAGCTTCGCCGCGTTGCAGCGCAGCCCGCGCTCGGGCTCGTACGGGCCGTGCACGCGGAACCCGTACCGCTGGCCGGGCATCACCCCGGGGAGGTAGGCGTGGCGGACGAAGGCGTCCGTCTCGCGCAGTTCGACGGCGGTCTCGGAGCCGTCGTCGTGCAGCAGGCACAGTTCGATGCGGCGCGCGGCCTCCGAGTACACCGCGAAGTTGGTGCCGGCGCCGTCGTACGTGGCACCCAGCGGATACGCCTGTCCCGGCCAGACCTGCATCAGCAACGACTCTTTCCATCCTGGTCCGGTCGGTCCGGCGCGGATCACGTCTCTGCCGAATCTTCCCCGAAAGAGGGTCCGCACGCGTGGACTTGGGATGCTCCTGCCGGGTGAACCGGAGAGCTGATATGCGGATCTCCGGACCGTCGGGGCATCACATAATGGTCCAACGGACAGTCGCACCAGGGTGGGTAGGGTCACCTCGGCCGGCTTCGGGCTGCATCGGGCCGCGCGCGCGGAGTACCCTTCCGTGATCACTGGAGACGGGCGTCCGGACGCAGAAGGCGGTGCACGAGTGAGCTCGGGAGGTCTGGAGCTGCCCCCTGGTGACAGCGGCCACGAGGGCGGCCAGGCGGACGCCCCAGGCGGTGTGCCGGGAGCGGCGGCGGCCGGGGCGGCGGTCTCGCTGGCCCAGCCGGCGGACGGGGAGGTGCGCGCCGGGGCGGAGCTGGACTGGAGCGCGGACGCGTGGAGCGAGGTCCGCACCCGGGCCCAGCGCGCGGGCCGTGCGTACATCTGGCTGAATCTCATCGAGCAGCGGCTGCGGTCGGTGGTCGGCGCCGTGCTGCGGCCCGTCTACGAGCCCGTGCACGGCGGGGACGACTGGGTGGTCGCGGCCGCCGGTCCCGCCGGGCAGGAGTGGGTGCAGCGGGCGGTGGCGGTGCGCGAGGTGAGCCGGCGCAAGGGCTACCTCCTCGATCCGGCCGACGACAACGTGCTGAGCTTCCTGACGCTGCCCCAGCTGCGGGAGCTGATGGTCCAGCACTGGCCGTGCTTCGAGCCGTACTTCGACGACCGGCGCGAGATCGAGCTGGCCCTCGACGAGCTGGAGGTCACCCGCAACGTGGTCTCCCGCAACCGGGCGCTGTCGCGGCCGGTGCTGGAGCAGGCGGAGCGTGCCTCGGCGCGGCTGCTGGAGGTGCTGGGCGCGGGCTCGGGCAGCCCGTCGGCGGACCGGCTGCCGATCGACGCCGTCGAGGACCTCGTCGGGGACCGGTACGCGGACGTCATCTCGGTCCACCCCGACCGGGTGCGGCTCCAGCGGCAGCTGCCGGCGGAGGACCTGTTCGGGGGCGCGCGGCGGCTCGACGCGATCGGCATAGGCCTCAACCTGCTGGTGCAGAACTTCTCCGGCCGCCGGCTGGTGCGGCTGTCCGAGGCGGGCTGCCGGGTGCGGCTGCTGTTCCTGAACCCGGCGAGCAGCGCCGTCAAGCGGCGCGAGCGCGAGCTGGGGCTGCGCAAGGGCGAGCTGAGCCGGTCGGTGGAGATGAACATCCTGCACGTGCGCCGGGTGCGGGCGGGGCTGACGGACCCCTCGCGGTTCGACATCCACGTCTTCGACGAGACCCCGCGCTTCACCGCCTACCTGGTGGAGGGCCAGTCCTCGGGCATCGCGGTGGTCCAGTCGTACCTGCGGCGGGCCCGGGGCATGGAGGCGCCCGTGCTGGTGCTGCGCGGGGGCGGGCGGGGGGTCCCGAAGGACGCGGACCACGGGCTGTTCCAGACCTACCGCGAGGAGTTCGAGTCGGTGTGGGAGGACTCCCGGCCGGTCTCCTGAGCGCGGCGGCGGGCGGCCCGCGGGGGGTGGCCGCCACCGGTGTCAGTGCCTCGTGGCAGGCTGAAACGCGTCGACCGGAAATACGGGGGAGGGGCGCGTCATGGAGGCGTGGTACGGGGGAGTGCGGGCCGTGGCGGGGGCCGTCCGATGAGCTGGCCGGACGGGCCGCTGACGGCCTTCGACCTGGAGACCACCGGCACCGATGTGGAGACCGACCGCATCGTCACGGCGGCGGTCGTCCGGATCGAGACGGACGGGTCCGTCTCCCGGGAGCGGACCTGGCTGCTCGACCCCGGGGTGGCCATACCCGAGCAGGCGTCGGCGATCCACGGCATATCGACGGAGCACGCCCGGGCGCACGGGGCGCCGGCGGCGCCGGCCGTCGAGGAGATCGCGCGGGCCGTCGCCGAGGGGCTGCGGCAGGGGACGCCCCTGGTGGTGATGAACGCGCGCTACGACCTGTCCCTGCTGGACCGGGAGTGCCTGCGCCACGGGGTGGAGTCGGTCAGCGAGCGGCTGGGCGGCGCGCCCCGGCCCGTCATCGACCCGCTGGTGATCGACAAGCACGTGGACAAGTACCGCAAGGGCAAGCGGGCCCTGTACGCGCTGTGCGACCACTACGGGGTGCCGCTCGACGACGCGCACGACGCGCGGGCCGACGCCGTGGCCGCCGCCCGCGTGGTGCGCAGCCTGGCGCGCCGGCACCGGCCCGTCGGGCTGATGCCGCCGGCCGACCTGCACGACCTCCAGGTGCGCGCGGCGGCCGAACAGTCGGTCTCCCTGCAGGCCTACCTGCGGCGCACCGCGGACCCGGCGGCGGTCGTCGAGCCGGCCTGGCCGCTCATACCCCGCAGGCGCTGACCCCCGTACCGCCCGAGGGCGGCAAGGCGTGCCAGCGCTCCCGAGGGCCGGGGCCGGTGGGGCCGAGCGCGGCCGTGCAGACCGTCCCGGGGTCCAGGCTCTTCAGGCGCGTCCAGGGCCGCACGTCCGGCACCGGTTCGGTCCGCCACCGGGCGCGCAGGACGCCGTCCGCGTCGGGCAGGACGGCGGCGAGCAGCGGAACGCGTTCGTCGACGGACAGGGGCAGAACGGCGGCGGCGCGGGCCCCGGCGACCAGGCGGGCGAGCTCCCGGTGTTCGGTCTCGTCGACGTTCACGCCGGTGATCACCCCGTCCCCGTCCTCCCAGACGAACTCGACCATGTCGTCCCCGGGCAGTCCGGCGAGGACCGCCCCCACGTCGGGGGAGAGGTCCGGCCAGACGGTCAGCTCGGACGGGAAGAGCCCGGCGAGCCCGTGGCCCCGGATGGCCGGTTCCAGCCCGAACCACGCGAGGCCGGCGACCCCCGGTTCGCGCACCGCCAGGCGGTCGACGCCGCTCTCCTCGGCGAAGGCGGCGACCGCCGCCAGGTAGGCCGCCTCGACCGGCCCGTGGTCGCTGACCGCCTCCTCGGTGCCGGTGTAGTGGCCGTGCTCGTTGCGGTCGGCGGGGTCGTACTTGGTGATCCGGTGGACGAAGGGCGCCGGCGGGGTGCTTGCGGGGGTCACGGCTGAAGTCCTTCGCGGGGCGCGGGGGGTTCTCGGTACTGGACGTGGATGTCGCGCGCGCGGGGGGCGCAGCGGACGGTGGCGCAGTAGTGGCGGCAGTTGTAGGCGCGGTCCGGGTGGGGGTCCACGTACGCGGGGCCGCGCCGGGCCACGTCGAGGAAGGCCGCGGCGCCGAGCCGGAAGGGGCGGGCGCTGCCCGTCATGAACAGGGTCTCGGAGTGGACGCTCTGGTGGAAGTGGTCGCGGTCGTCCGCGTGGTGCAGGGTCGCGTACTCCTCCTCGGCGGGCTCGGTGAGCGACACCTCCACGGTCCGGGGGCGGCCCGGGGAGAGCCGGCCGCGCAGCTCCTTCCAGCGGGAGGGCGCCAGCTGGAGGGAGTGGTGCAGCAGGACGAGGTCCAGCCGGCGGGAGCCCGCGGGCGGGGTGGGGCCGCGCAGCGGCAGGTGGACCAGGGTGCGGGGCGAGGTGGCCGCCAGGGTCCACAGCCCCGCCATGAGCAGGGCCGCGTCCCGGTCGACCTCGGCGTTCAGCCACCAGGCGTCGTCGAACAGCGCGGCGTGCTCCGGCGGCCGGGCCGGGCGCACGACGCGGAAGGCCTCCGTTCCGCGCCGGGCCTCATGGACGGTGAGGTGCAGCTTCACGTCCATTAGAAGGGGTACCAGCGCACTTCCGGGTCGCCGTCGCGCAGGGAGGCCACGCGGCGGCGGAACTCGGCGAGGGCCTTCGGGTTGGCCGGGGCGTGCTGGGCGACCCAGGCGCAGCTGGCCGTCTCGCGGGCGCCGCGCAGCAGGGCGCAGCCCTCCCATTCCCGGACGTCCCAGCCGTAGGCGGCGGTGAAGGCCTCGTAGTCGGCGGCGGGCAGCCCGTACCGGTCGCGGGACAGGGCCATCACCACCAGGTCGTGCTCGCGCAGGTCGGCCGAGACCGTCTCCAGGTCGACCAGGACCGGCCCGTCCGGGCCGACGTGGACGTTGCGGGGCAGGGCGTCGCCGTGGATCGGGCCGGGGGCGAGGTGCGGGGTGAGGGCGGCCACCTCGCCGGCGTAGGCGTCGCGGCGGGCCCGCAGGAAGGCCGCGTCCTCGGGGTCGACGGCCTCCCCGGCCAGGCGCAGCCAGCGCTCGACCCCGCCGAGGAGGTCCCGGGCGGGCAGCGGGACGGGCGGGGCGGGCAGTGCGTGCAGGGGCCGCAGGAGCGCCGCGAGGTCCTCCGGGCCGGCGGGGCGGACCGCGTCGGGGAGCCGGTGCCACAGGGTCACGGGGTGTCCGTCGGCCAGCCGGGGCGCGGGCTCGGCGGCGCGGACCGCCGGGACGCCGGAGTCGGCGAGCCAGCCGGCGACGGCCAGCTCCCGTTCGGCCCGCGCCAGCAGCCCCGCCTCGCGGCCGACCTTGACGACCAGGTCCCCGAGGGCGAAGACGGCGTTCTCGCCGAAGGAGAGCAGCTCGGCCGGTCCGGTGAGACCGGCTCGCGTCAGTACGTCCCTGGCCCGTGCCTCGTCCATGCGCTCGTTCCGTCCTTCGCCCGTGATCGTGAACGCGCCCAGTCTCGCATCCCGCTGCCGTCGAAATACATTGCACGAGACGTCTCGTCTCGCTAATCTCGCTCCCATGACCTCAGCCGAAGCCGCACACATCGCCATGTTCTCCATCGCCGCCCCCGGGCACGTGAACCCGAGCATCGAAGTGATCCGGGAACTCGTCGCCAGGGGCCACCGCGTCAGCTACGCCATCCCCGCCCCCTTCGCCGAGAAGATCGCCGAGACCGGCGCCACCCCGGTGGTCTGGAGGTCCGTCCTGCCCACCGAGGACGAGCCGGAGGCCTGGGGCACCGAGCTCATCGACAACATCGAGCCCTTCCTGAACGACGCCGTCCAGGCCCTCCCGCAGCTCGCGGCCGCCTTCGAGGGCGACGAACCGGACCTCGTCCTCCACGACATCACCGCCTACCCGGCCCGCGTCCTCGCCCACCGCTGGGAGGTCCCCGCGATCTCCCTCTCCCCCAACCTGGTCGCCTGGGAGGGATACGAGGAGGAGGTCGCCGCCCCCATGACCGCCGAGCTGCGCGCGAGCGAACGGGGCAGGGCCTACTACGCCCGCTTCCGCGCCTGGCTCGACGAGAACGGCATCGACGAGGACCCCGACCGGTTCGTCGGCCGGCCGCGCCGCAGCATCGTCCTGATCCCGCGCGCCCTCCAGCCGAACGCCGACCGGGTCGACACCTCCGTCCACACCTTCGTCGGCTCCTGCCAGGGAGACCGCGGTGCCACCCGGGGCACCTGGCGGCGCCCGGCCGCCGCCGAGGGGAAGAAGGTCCTGCTCGTCTCGCTCGGATCCACCTTCACCCACCAGCCCGCCTTCTACCGAGCCTGCCTCCAGGCCTTCGGGAACCTGCCCGACTGGCACCTCGTCCTCCAGATCGGCAGGTTCACCGACGAGGCCGAACTCGGCGAGGTCCCCGCCAACGCCGAGGTCCACCGCTGGGTCCCCCAGCTGGACGTCCTGCGCCAGGCCGACGCCTTCATCACCCACGCCGGCGCGGGCGGCAGCCGGGAGGGCCTGGCCACCGGGACCCCCATGGTCGCGGTCCCCCAGGCCGTCGACCAGTTCGGCAACGCCGACATGCTGGCCTCCCTCGGCGTGGCCCGGCACGTCCCCATGGAGGAGGCCGACGCCGCCACCCTGCGCGCCGCCGTCCTCGGACTGCTCGCCGACCCGCGGGTCGCCGTCCGCGCCGAGGAGATCCGCGCCGGCATGGCCGCCGAGGGCGGCACCCGGCAGGCCGCCGACCTCATCGAAGCCGCCCTCGAAGAGAAGGCCTAGGGTGCAGCCATGACGAAGACCGAAGCCCCGGCCAAGAAGTACGCGGCGCTGCTGCGCGGCATCAACGTCGGCGGGAACAAGAAGGTCCCCATGGCGGACCTGCGCTCCGTACTGGAGGGGCTCGGCCACGGCGACGTGCGCACCTACCTGCAGAGCGGCAACGCCGTCTTCACCAGCGAGAGCCGCGACCCCGCCGCCCTCGCCCGGGAGCTGGAGGCGGCCATCGAGGCCCGCTTCGGCTTCCCGGTGAAGTGCCTCGTCGTCGACGGCGCCTACCTGCGCGCCGTCGCCGAGGCCTGCCCCTTCCCCGCCGCCGAACTGGAGGGCCGGCAGCTGCACGCCACCTTCCTCTCGGAGCAGCCCGCCCCCGAGCGGTTCGCCGCCCTCGACCCCGCCGCCTACCTCCCCGAGGAGTACCGCCTGGGCGACCGCGTCCTCTATCTCTACGCCCCGGGCGGCCTCGGCAGCTCCGACCTGGGAGCGGCCCTCCACAAGCCGTCCCTCCTCAAGGGCGTCGACGCGACCACCCGCAACTGGAACACCGTCGCCAAGCTCGTCGAACTCACCGCGGACTGAGCACCGCCGCCGGCTCCGCCACGGCCCGACGGCAACCCCCGGCGCACGGTGTGCCAGGCTCTGGGTATGCGTTACATCATCATCGGCGCCGGAGCGGTCGGCGCGACCATCGGCGGCCGGCTCGCGGCGGCGGGCCGCGAGGTCGTCCTCGTCGCCCGCGGCGCCCACGCCGAAGCCCTGCGCACCGACGGCCTGAGGCTCACCACCGCCGACGGGGAGCGCGTCCACCGCCTCCCCGTGGCCACGCGGCCGGACGAGCTCGGCGCCCTGCGCCCCGACGACGTCCTGCTGCTGACCGTGAAGACCCAGGACGCGGTCGCCGCCCTCGACACCTGGGGCGCCGCCGAGGTCAGCGGCGGCGGCACCGCCGCCCAGCGGCTGCCCCTGCTGTGCGCGCAGAACGGCGTCGAGAGCGAGCGCCTGGCCCTGCGCCGCTTCGCCCGCGTCTACGGGGTCTGCCTCTGGCTCCCCGCCAGCTTCCTGGAACCGGGCGTGGTCTCCGCGCTCTGCACCCCCCTGACCGGCATCCTCCACCTCGGCCGCGCCGCCGGCGGATCCGACGGGCGGATCCGGGCGATCGCCGCAGACCTGGAGACGGCCGGCTTCGGCGCGCCCGTCGTCGAGGACGTGATGCGCTGGAAGTACGCCAAGCTGCTCGGCAACCTCGGCAACGCGATCCAGGCGACCACCGGCCCCGAGCCCGACCCGGCCAAGGCGGCCCTGCTGCTGCGCGCCGTCCGCGAGGGCGAGGCCGCATTCGAGGCGGCGGGCATCGCCCACACCTCGGACGCCGAACAGTCCGCGGCCCGCGACGGCAAGGTCAACCAGCCCCCCGGCGTCCGCGGCGGCTCCTCCTGGCAGAGCCTGGCCCGCGGCACGGGGTCGGTCGAGGCCGACTACCTCAACGGGGAGATCACCCTGCTGGGCCGCCTCCACGGCGTCCCCACCCCGGTGAACGACGTGCTGCGCCACGCCGCGAACATCTTCGTCCGCGAAGCCCTCCCGCCGGGCGCCATGTCCATCACCGACCTCACGGCGCTGGCCGACGAGGCCGAAGGGCGGGGATAGCCCGGCCCTCGCACTGACCTATATTGTTCTGGAACCATAAAGGCTTACAGAACTCAATTGCCTGAAGATGATCGCTCAGACGCGGTCGATAACGCCACGCACCATCGTTCCACCGTGCGGTGGCGATTTTCGCGTGCGGAGCGTTCGGCTCGGCGCCGCCTCGCGGATGGGCGGACCAACTTGACGAACGGCTTGAATGTGCAGAACGGCATGGCCCGTGGTGCCACCATCACGGACGAACCCCACGACCAGGGACCCGGGTCTGTCGGACTCTCCGTGGTCATCCCCGCCTACCGGGAGGAAGAGCGCCTGGCGCCGACCCTGGAACTGGTCAGGGAGTACCTCGACG
The DNA here is from genome assembly GCF_040684675.1 of Streptomyces sp. NPDC089915. Classification (NCBI taxonomy): domain Bacteria; kingdom Bacillati; phylum Actinomycetota; class Actinomycetes; order Kitasatosporales; family Streptomycetaceae; genus Streptomyces; species Streptomyces sp. NPDC089915. The sequence continues at coordinate 27,605 of NZ_JBFBGN010000081.1, forward strand.
GGCACGTGGGCAGCGGCCCGGCCGCCTGGGAGATCATCGTCGTGGACGACGGCTCCCCGGACCGGACCGCCGCCATCGCGCTCAAGGCCGGGGCGGACGAGCCCCGCATCCGGCTCGTGCAGTCGGAGCAGAACCGCGGCAAGGGCAGCGCGCTGCGCCTGGGCGTCCGCGCCTCGCTGGGCCGACGCGTACTGATCATGGACGCCGACCTGGCGACGCCGATCGAGGAACTCGCCCGCCTGGAGCAGGCCCTCGCCGACGACCCGTCCATGGACGCGGCCATCGGCTCGCGCGCGCACCGCGACTCCGCCATCGAACGCCAGCAGAGCGTGCTGCGCGAGGTCCTCGGCTGGGTCGGCAACCGGGTCATCCGGCTGGTGGCCGTCCGCGGCATCCGCGACACGCAGTGCGGGTTCAAGCTGTTCGACGGCGACCAGGCCCGGGCCGCGTTCGGGGCCGCCCGCCTCGACGGCTGGGCCATCGACGTGGAGATCCTCCAGTACTACCGGCGCAAGGGCTGGCCCGTCGCCGAGGTACCCGTCCGCTGGGCGCACCAGGACGGCTCGAAGGTCCAGCTGCTGGACTACCTGCGCACCCTCGGCGAGCTGATGAGGCTGAACGCGGGCGGCATCGCCGTCGCCGCGCTCTACCTGCTGGCGTCGCTCTACCTCTACAAGGGCCTCTGGACGGACCTGGACGGGTCGATCCTCGCCCACTCCCTCCAGGACCAGAACCAGTGGGAGTGGTTCTTCGGCGTCACCGCCGACAACATCGCGCACCTGCGGAACCCGTTGTTCACCGACCTCCAGAACATGCCGGACGGCGTGAACCTGATGGCCAACACGGTCATGCTCGGGCTCTCGGTGCCGATGACGCCGGTCACCCTGCTGTTCGGTCCGACCTTCGCCCTGGCCACGGTCTTCACCCTCGGCATCGCCGCGACGGCCTGGGCCTGGTACTGGCTGATCCACCGCCGGCTGACGGACAGCCGCTGGGCGGCCGCCGCCGGCGGCGCGCTGGCGGCCTTCGCACCGCCGATGATCTCGCACGCCAACGCGCACCCGAACTTCGTCGTCCTCTTCATGATCCCGGTCATCATCGACCGGGCCCTGCGCCTGTGCGCCGGCAAGAACGTGGTCCGCGACGGCGTCCTGCTCGGCGTGTTCACCGCCTACCAGATCTTCCTCGGCGAGGAGCCCTTCCTCCTGGCCGCGATGGGCATGGCGATCTTCGCCCTCGTCCACGCCTGCTACGACCGGGACAACGCCCGCGCCGCGGCCAAGCCGCTGGCCAAGGGCCTCGGCATCGGTGCGGCCGTCTCCATACCGCTGGTCGCCTTCCCGCTGTACTGGCAGTTCTTCGGACCGCAGAGCTACCACTCGGTGCTGCACGGCGACAACGGGGCCGGCAACCCGCTGCGCGCCCTGAGCGAGTACCCCGCGCGCTCGCTGTTCGGCGACGCGGAGACCGCCGCCAAGCTGTCGATGAACACGACCGAGCAGAACGCCTTCTACGGCTGGCCGCTGCTGGCCCTGGCCATCGGCATCACCCTGTGGATGTGGCGCCGCCCGCTCGTCCGCGCGCTCGGCCTCACCGCCGCGGCCGCGGCCGTGCTGTCGCTGGGCCCCAGCGTGCAGCTCGACAAGTTCGGCATCACCGTGCCCGCGCCGTGGCGCCTGCTGCGCCACCTCCCGCTGCTCGAGTCCGTGATCGAGAGCCGGGTGGCGATGGTCTGCGCCCCCGTCTTCGGCATGCTGCTCGCCCTCGCGCTGGACCGCATACGTGGCTTCCGCTCCGGTGACCACCGTGCGGTGGGCTACCTCGCCGTCGCGGCCGCCCTGGTCCCGATCATCCCGCTCCCGCTGGTCACCAAGGACCGCGAGCCGGTCCCGGCCTTCATCACCGAGGGCCTCTACAAGGACTACGTGAAGGACGGCCACTCGCTCGTCCCGGTGCCGCTCCCCGACCCGGGCTCCGCTGCCGCCCTGCACTGGCAGAGCAGCACGGGCTTCGGCTTCAAGCTGGCCGGCGGCTACTTCAACGGCCCCGACGGCCCCGACCGGGTCGGGATCTACGGCGCCAAGCCGCGGATGCTCTCCAGCCTGCTGAACGACGTGCGCTGGGGCACCGTCGAGCCCCCGGCCGAGATCACCCCGCAGATGCGCGACCAGGCCCGTGCGGACCTGGCGTACTGGAAGGCGGGAGTCCTGGTCCTGCCGGTGCGGGAGCAGCGCAGCAAGGAGCTGCGCGGCACGCTCACCGGTCTGCTCGGCAAGGAGCCGCAGAAGGTCGCCGACTGCCTGATCTGGCAGGTCGACGCCTCCTAGGACACGGACGCGGACACACGTGAGGGGGGCCACGGCGGAAATGCCGTGGCCCCCCTCACGCGTGTGGTGCGTCGGCGCCTAGGCCGTCAGGGCGGTGTGCGAGGTGTGGGGGCGGGACGCCGTGTCGTAGCGGTGCAGGAGCAGGCGGGCCAGTTCCGGGGCCGCGCCCAGGACCTCCGCCACCGCGTCCGCGCCCGCCGCCCGGGCGCCCGCGCCGATGCGGTCCGGGAGGAAGCCCGGGGCGATGACGTACGGGGCAACCGCCACGCGGTGGACGCCCTCCGCACGGAGGGCGCGTACGGCGTCCTCCGTGCGGGGAAGGGCAGCGGAGGCGAACGCAGGCCGCACGGCACACCAACCGGTGAGCCGCCACTCCCGCGCGATTTCAGCGATCACTGCGATCGCCTCCGGGTCCGAGGAACCGGCGGACGCGAGGACGACGCCGGTCGTCGCGCGCTCCGCCGGGGTGAGGCCGACGCCGGCCTCGGCCAGGCGCCGCTCCAGTGAGGAGACGAGGAGGGGGTGGGGGCCCAGCACGTCCGCCACCCGCACCGACAGGTCGGGGAGCCGGACGGCCGGCTCGGCGAGGACCGCCGGGATGTCGGCCTTGGCGTGGAAGGCCCGGGTGAGGAGCAGCGGCAGCGCCACGACCTCACGGACCCCCGACAGGTACAGGGAGGCCAGGGCCTGGGAGACGGCCGGGCCGTTGAAGTCGAGGAAGGCCGTCTCCACCCGGAGCCCCGGCCGCAGCGACCGGACCCGCCCGACGAGGGCGCGGACGGTCGCCGCGTGCCGCGGATCGCGGCTGCCGTGGGCTATGACCAGGAGTGCGGGGGAGGACATGGGATTTCCGGATCTCAGTTCTTGACCAGCAGGCCGCGGCTGCGCAGCACCCAGCGCTCGACCGGGCTGAAGATCAGCAGGTCGATGGCGATGCCCACGACCAGGATCAGGACGATCGCCAGGAAAACACCCGGCAGGTCGATGTTGTTCCGGCCGTTCTCCAGCAGCTGGCCGAGGCCCAGGCCGAGGTCGGGGGAGCTGGCGATGATCTCGGCGGCCATCAGGGAGCGCCAGGAGAAGGCCCAGCCCTGCTTGAGGCCGGCGACGTAGCCCGGCAGGGCGGCCGGCAGGACCACGTGCCAGGCGCCGCGCAGACCGGTGGCGCCCAGGGTGCGCCCGGCCCGCAGGAACAGCGGCGGGATCTGGTCGATGCCGGAGACGAGGCCGTTGGCGATGGACGGGACGGCGCCCAGCAGGATCACCGTGTACATCATGGCGTCGTTGAGGCCGAACCAGAGCACCGCCGGCGGCACCCAGGCGACCGACGGCAGGGACTGCAGGCCCTGGAGGATCGGGCCGATCGCGGCGCGGACGAACTTCACCCGCGCGACGAGCAGGCCGAGCGGGGTGCCGATGGCCAGCGCCAGCAGGAAGCCGAGCAGACCGCGGGAGACCGAGGTCCAGATGACGTCGAGCAGCGTGCCCTTCAGCCACATGTCGGTCAGGCTGTCCCACACGGCGGACAGGGCGGGGAGCTTGGTCTCGTCGGTGACCTTCGCCGAGACGAGGACCTGCCAGACCACCAGCACCAGGCCGACGGCGAGGACCGGGGGCAGGACCTTCTTGGTGAGGACCTCGCGCACCGGCGTGCGGTGCGTCTGGACCGCGTCGAGGGCGTCGAGGCCGGCCTCCAGGCCGGCCAGGTCGTCGCCCTTCGCCGCCTTGGGGGTGGTGTCAGTGCTGGCCATGGCGGCGGATCTCCCCACGCAGGTGTTCAGTGATCTCAAGCGACAGTTCCGCGACGTCGGCGTCCTCGATGCGGCGGGGCTGCGGGATGCCGACGTTCCACTCCTTGGCGACCCGGCCGGGGCGGGAGGAGAGGAGGACGACGCGCTGGGCGAGGCGGACGGCCTCGCGGACGTTGTGGGTGACGAAGAGGACCGACAGGCCCGTCTCTTCCCAGATGCGGGTGAGTTCGCCGTGGAGGACGTCGCGGGTGATGGCGTCCAGGGCCGCGAAGGGCTCGTCCATCAGGAGGAGGCGGCTGTCCTGGGCGAGGGCGCGGGCGAGGGCCACGCGCTGGCGCATGCCGCCCGAGAGTTCGTGGACCCGCTTGCCGTGGGCGCCGCCGAGGCGGACCAGCTCCAGCAGGCGCTCGGCCTCGGGCCTGCGGTCGGCCTTGGCCACCCCGCGCAGCCGCAGGGCCAGCTCGATGTTCTTCCCGGCCGTCAGCCAGGGGAACAGGGCGTGCTCCTGGAACATCAGCGCCGGCCGGCCGCCGGGGGTCTCGATGGACCCCGCGGACGGCTTGTCCAGACCCGCGACCAGGTTCAGCAGGGTGGATTTGCCACACCCCGACGCCCCCAGGAGGGTGACGAACTCGCCGGGAGCGACATCGAGGCTGATGTCGTCCAGGACGAGCTGCGATCCGGCCGGGCCGGAGAAGGACTTCGAGACGTGCTCGATCCGGGCGGCGTGCGTCTGCTCCGCGACCGCGCCCTCGGCGGCCTTGGCGAGAGTGGTGGCCATGGTCGTCACCTCCTTGGATAGCTGGACTACGGGTTACTTGGCGCCGAGACCGGCATCGCCGACCTCGGGCTTGCCTGCGGCCTTGAGGACCTTGTTGAGGAGGGTGAGGTCGTAGATGCCGGTGAGGTCGGGCTTGTCGAGGAGCTTGGCCTTGACGGCCCAGTCGGCTTCGGTCTTGAGGGTGGAGGCGAGGGGGTCGTCGGTGACGAGGATGGACTGCCAGGCGGGGTCGAGGATCTT
>NZ_JBFBGN010000082.1:0-32637 GCF_040684675.1 Streptomyces sp. NPDC089915
GCCCCCGTCCCCCCAGGGACGGGGGCTCTCGGCGTTCCCGGCGCCGCCCGCCCCGGTGTGACGTTCGCCGCTGTTCGGGGAGGGGGTGTGCACACGAGTTACCCGCAAGTAGCATGGGCCGGGTGAGCGGGCGCTCAGTCCAGAAGGAGCGCTCCGCCGCGCAGCAGTGCACACCCGCACCTGGAGGAGAGCCAACGTGCCTCGTACCGTCAGGGACGTCGTCTTCGTCGACGGCGTCCGCACCCCGTTCGGCAAGGCGGGCCCGAAGGGCATCTACCACGAGACCCGCGCCGACGACCTCGTCGTGAAGGCGATCCGGGAGCTGCTGCGCCGCAACCCGGACCTGGACCCCAAGAAGATCGACGAGGTCGCCATCGCCGCGACCACGCAGATCGGCGACCAGGGCCTGACGCTGGGCCGCACGGCCGGCATCCTCGCGGGCCTCCCGCAGTCCGTCCCGGGCTACTCCATCGACCGCATGTGCGCCGGCGCGCTGACCGCCGTGACCGCCGTCGCGGGCGGTGTCGCCTTCGGTGCGTACGACGTCGCCCTCGCCGGCGGTGTCGAGCACATGGGCCGCCACCCCATGGGCGAGGGCGTGGACCCGAACCCGCGCTTCGTCTCCGAGAAGCTGGTCGACGAGTCCGCCCTGTTCATGGGCATGACCGCCGAGAACCTGCACGACCGGTACCCGACGATCACCAAGCTCCGCGCCGACGAGTACGCCGTGCGCTCGCAGGAGAAGGCCGCCAAGGCGTACGCCGACGGCAAGATCCAGCAGGACCTGGTCCCGATCTCGGTGCGCAACACCAACGAGGCGGCCGGTGAGATCGGCTGGGGCCTGGTCACCACCGACGAGCCGATGCGCCCGGGCACCACGCTGGAGAACCTGGCCGGCCTGAAGACCCCGTTCCGTACGCACGGCCGGGTCACCGCGGGCAACGCCGCCGGTCTCAACGACGGTGCCACCGCCGCGATCATCGCCTCCGAGGACTTCGCCCGCGAGAACAACCTCCCGGTCAAGATGCGCCTCGTCTCCTACTCCTTCGCGGGCGTGGAGCCGGAGGTCATGGGCTACGGCCCGATCCCGGCCACGGAGAAGGCCCTGACCCAGGCGGGCCTGTCCATCGAGGACATCGGCCTGTTCGAGATCAACGAGGCCTTCGCCGTACAGGTGCTGGCCTTCCTGGAGCACTACGGCATCGCCGACGACGACGCCCGCGTGAACCAGTACGGCGGCGCGATCGCCTTCGGCCACCCGCTGGCCTCCTCCGGCGTCCGCCTGATGACGCAGCTGGCCCGCCAGTTCGAGGAGCAGCCGCACGTCCGCTACGGCCTGACCACCATGTGCGTCGGCTTCGGCATGGGCGCCACGGTCATCTGGGAGAACCCGCACTTCACCGCCGCGAACGCCGAGGGAGACTCCAAGTGAGCACCACCGCTGAGCTCCTGAAGGGCGCGGCCGAGCTGTTCCCGGACGAGGTCGTCACGTCCGCGCACGTCCGCCACCTGGACCTGCCGTTCGGCGCCGGGCGCTTCGCGCTCATCACGCTGGACAACGGCTTCGACCACACCAAGCCGACCACCTTCGGCCCGCAGTCGCTGGCCAACCTGAACGCGGCGATCGACCAGGTCGAGCAGGAGGCCCTCGCGGGCTCCGTCGTCGGCGTGGGCATCACCGGCAAGCCGTTCATCTTCGCCGTCGGCGCCGACCTCAAGGGCGTCGAGCTGCTGAAGAAGCACGACGAGGCGCTCGCCATCGGCAAGGGCGGCCACGACGTCTTCAAGCGCCTCGCGGCGCTGGCCGTCCCCACCTTCGCGTACTACAACGGCGCGGCGATGGGCGGCGGTGTCGAGGTCGGCCTGCACTGCTCGTACCGCACCGTCTCGAAGGCCATCCCGGCCTTCTCGCTGCCCGAGGTCTTCCTCGGCCTGGTTCCGGGCTGGGGCGGCTGCGCCCTCCTCCCGAACCTGATCGGCGCGGAGCGCGCGGTCTCGGTCATCATCGAGAACTCGCTGAACCAGAACCGTCAGCTCAAGGGCAAGCAGGTCTTCGAGCTCGGCATCGCCGACGCGATCTTCGAGGGCGCGGACTTCCTGGAGCAGTCCCTGATCTGGACGGCGAACGTCCTGAAGGGCGAGACCGAGGTCGTCCGCGCGGAGATCGACCGCGGCGAGGCCTGGGACGCGGCCGTCGCCAAGGGCCGCTTCATCGCGGACTCCAAGGTGCACGGCGCCGCTCCGGCCGCCTACCGCGCGCTGGACATCATCGCCGCGGCCAAGGACGGCGACCTCCAGGCCGGCTTCGACGCCGAGGACAAGGCCCTGGCCGACCTGATCATGGGCGGCGAGCTGCGCTCGGGCATCTACGCCTTCAACCTGGTGCAGAAGCGCGGCAAGCGCCCGGCCGGTGCCCCGGACAAGTCCCTGGCCCGTCCGGTCACCAAGGTCGGCGTGGTCGGCGCGGGCCTGATGGCCTCGCAGCTGGCGCTGCTGTTCCTGCGCCGCCTGGAGGTGCCGGTGGTCCTCACCGACATCGACCAGGAGCGCGTGGACAAGGGTGTGGGCTACGTCCACGCCGAGATCCAGAAGCTGCTCGGCAAGGGCCGCATCAACCAGGACAAGGCCAACCGCCTGACCGCCCTGGTGACCGGTGTCCTGGACAAGGCCGAGGGCTTCGCGGACGCGGACTTCATCATCGAGGCCGTGTTCGAGGAGATGTCCGTCAAGCAGAAGGTGTTCGCGGAGGTCGAGGCGGTCGCCCCGGCGCACGCGATCCTCGCCACCAACACCTCCTCGCTGTCGGTGTCGGAGATGGCCTCGAAGCTCCAGCACCCGGAGCGCGTGGTCGGCTTCCACTTCTTCAACCCGGTCGCGATCCTCCCGCTGCTGGAGATCGTCCGCGGTGAGCAGACGGACGACGCCTCGCTGGCCACCGCGTTCGGTGTCGCCAAGAAGCTGAAGAAGACCGCCGTTCTGACGAAGGACGCCCCGGCGTTCGTCGTGAACCGCATCCTGACCCGCTTCATGGGCGAGATCCAGAACGTCATCGACGAGGGCACCCCGGTGGCCACGGCGGAGAAGGCCATCGAACCGCTCGGCCTGCCGATGTCCCCGCTGGTGCTGCTGGAGCTCGTCGGTCCGGCGATCGGCCTGCACGTGTCCGAGACGCTGAACCGTTCCTTCCCGGAGCGCTTCACCGTGTCGCCGAACCTCAAGCGCGTGGTCGAGGCCGGCAAGCGCGGCTTCTACGTCTACTCCGCCGAGAACGGCTTCAAGCCGGAGCTGGACCCCGAGGTCGCCGCCCTCCTGGTGCAGGGCGACTCCGTCCTGACGGAGGAGCAGGTCCGCGACCGCGTCCTGGACGCGGTGGCGCAGGAGATCGGCCTGATGCTGGAGGAGGGTGTCGTGGCCGAGGCCCAGGACATCGACCTCTGCCTCATCACCGGTGCGGGCTGGCCCTTCCACCTGGGCGGCATCACCCCGTACCTGGACCGTGAGGGCGTCTCGGAGCGGGTGAACGGCAAGAAGTTCCTCGCCCCCGGCGTCGCCAGCGTCCCGGCGTAACGCCCACGACGGCGAAGAGAAGGGCCCCGTCCGCACCTGGTGCGGACGGGGCCCTTCCCGTTGTTCACCTCACCGGCGGCCGAGCCGGCCGCCCTTGACCAGGCGGCGGGCGGCCGGCGAGGCCGGGTTGAGGGTCAGCGCCTGCCGTCCGGCCTGGCGGCGCAGGTCGTCCCCGTGCCTGCCGAGCTTGGCCGCGGTCTCCGCGATCCGCAGCCAGACCAGGGCGCGCCCGCTGTCCGCGGAGATCTGGATGGCCCGCTCGATCCGCCGCCGGGCCTGTTCGGTCTCCTTGCGCCGGATGTGGGCCTGGGCCATGCCGATGAGCAGGTCGAGGTTCTCGTGCTCGGTGAGCAGCCGGGCGCCGACCTCCAGGACGCCGCGGTCGTCCTTGGCCTCGACGAGCGAGGCGAACCCGCTCAGGCTGACGTCGGTGACGGGCCCCTCGTCCGGCTCGCCGCGCTCGCCGCTGCCGCGCAGGGTCCAGCCCAGGCCGTGGCGCCACTTCCAGGTGCGCGGGCCGGGCAGTTCCAGGCGGGTGCGGGTGCGCTCGTTGAAGTGCATGGACAGCTCGGGGCGGCCGTCCCAGCCGTCGACGGCGGCCGCGACGTACTCCTCGGCGACCGGGCGCAGGAAGTGGTACCGCTTGGGCTGCATGCAGTAGCCGACGGCCTGGACGTACGGGGTGACCTCGGCGCGGACGTGCTCGGCGTCCAGGATCCGGTCGGCGGGGGCGGCGGTCGCCGCGTCCAGGTCGGGGACCAGGGCGTGGGTGAGGGTGGCGGGGATGCGGTTGCTGTTGGCGTAGGGCCGCATCCGGCGGATGACCTCCAGCGCGCCGATCTGGGCGACGGGGATCCCGTACAGGGCGCGGGCGGTGAACAGGCCGGTGGAGAAGCAGCCGATCACCCGGCCGGGGCGCAGGTGGGCGAAGACGGTCTCGGCGAGGACCGGGACGTCCAGGACGAGGAAGGGGACGCCGGCCTCCCGGGCCTCCTCGGCGAGGGTGTCGGCGAGGCTGGAGGGGGCGCTGGGGTGCGGTTTGAAGACGACGGCGGTGTGGCCGAGCCGTACCGCCTGCTCGAACATGCGCCGGTGGAGCTCCTCTTCCTCCTCCTCGGTGAGGATGCCGAGGGGGGAGAGGTACTGGCCGAGCAGGAGCGCGGTCCCGGGGCCGCCGCGGGCGAGCTGCGGCGGGATCACCCGGTCGAGGATCGGGCGGCACTCCTCGGTGAGCTCCGCCATCAGCGCGAGGACGGCGTCGGTGCGCACGGGCTCGGAGGGGATCCCGTACTCGGTGAGGAGCATGGGCAGCAGGGTGGGGATGAGGTCGAGGTAGAGGACCCTGCCGATCCGGCCGTGGATGGGGCGGGGCAGGTCGTTGCGGGTCGGGCCGTAGCTCATGACCCCGTCGGCGTACACGGCGAGGGTGGCGTCGGAGAAGATCTTGCAGAGCGTCTGGGCGGGCTTGACCTGGATGGACTCGACGACGAGGTCCAGGGGGCCGGGCCGGATGCCCATCTTCTCCCCCATGACGGTGCGCCAGAGGGGGGCGTCCTCGTCGCGGGGGCCCCACATCGAGGGGTGGAACGGGTAGATGAGGTCGTTCCAGTAGACGACGCGGTGGAAGCGCGCGAGGACGGCGGCGGAGCCGGGCATGCGGTGCAGCGGGGTGGCGACCTCGGGGATGTCGACGTTGTTGCAGACGAGCAGGATGCGCTCGCGGTCGTCCCGGCCGAACTGGCCGGCGTCGATGGCGGCGGCCACCGTCATGGCGCCGTAGAGGGTGGAGGCGGCGAATATCCGGGTCATCGGGCGTCGGCACCCCGGTGCTGGGACATCAGTGCCCTGAGCTTGTTCACGCGTGCGGAGTCCATTCCTTCCAGGGTCCCTTCCAGGATGTCCTGGGGAAGGCCGGAGAGCATCCGCGCGCTGCGCTCCAGGAGCAGGCCCCGGGTGAGTTCGTCGTACTCCTCGGCGCGGTTCATGTGAATGACGATGAGCGCGCACAGAGTTCGCATGGCCTTGAACGAAAGTTCATATCCGCGGGGGTGGCGGGCGAGCTCGTCGAAAACCAGCCGGAAGGCGGGGAGGAAGTCCAGCTGCCGTTCGTCCGGGATCTTGGTGAGTGAAGTGGACACATCACGGCGGTAGAAGACGCCGTGCAGGTCGACCACTCCGAAGGAGCGCATCCGCAGGTGCAGCTGGTAGAACCAGTGCCGGTCCTCGGCGGTCCGCAGGCTCTCCTCGAAGAACAGCGCCCCCGCCGCGCGCAGCCGCTCGCGGTCGTAGATGCCGGCCCAGACCGAGGGGTAGTCGATGAAGGTGGAGGCGTCCACCGGGCCCATGTAGTCCAGGGGGTCGAGCGGAAGGGCCCTCGGGGCGAGCGGGGGCATATGGATCTTCCGTTTTCTTCCATAGACCCGGACATGGCCGGTCCGCAGGAAATCGACGCCCGACTGGCCCATCCAGCCGACCAGTTCCGCGAGATATCCGGGGGCGTACCAGTCGTCACCGTCGAGAAAGGTGAAAAAACGCCCGCGGGCCGCCGCGAGACCGATGTTGCGGGTCGCCGATATCCCCATGTTCCGCTCATTGCGGATGAGTACGGCACCGGGAATCCCCGGAACCGCCTCGCGCAGGATCTCTGATGTCCCGTCAACGGACGCGTCGTCCACGACGATGAACTCGAAGTCCTCCCGGGCATTCAGGGCCAAGGACTTCAACGTCGTCCGGCAGAAGTCGCGGACGTCACACATCGCGACGATTACCGAAAGGGTCACCATGGCCGGCTCTCACCTTCTCCCCATTCACCGACAGGCGCCATCATGTCAGAGCCTCCCGGAGAACCCGAACGGCGCTTGGGGTGTGACGTACAACTCCCCCGGCGGTCGAGGCCAATTCGTGACACGTAAGGCTCGGGTAAGGATGTAAGGTCTAACGGGCCGCGCGGCCATCCCGCCCGTGCCCGTCCCCAGCCGCGGCCCCGCCGACAGCAGTTGGGCTTCGCCGACCGACCGGGAATCCACCAGTGCGCATCCACGTGCTCGCAGACTCCGACACCCGCTGGAAATGGGGTGCGGGGCTGGCGGTGGGCCTGGCGCCGGGCAGCGAGGTCCACGCGCACATGCTGCGCGGCCGGAGCACGCCGACCCCGCGGCAGCTGGCGGAGGTCGGCATCACCCCCTCCTCGATCACCGAGTCCACGCTCGCCGAGTTCGCGGCGGCCCCCGCGCTCGACGCGGCGGACCTGATCATCCTGGGCACCGTCGGCGGCGCCACCCACGCGGCCCTGCACGCGCTGGCCCGCCGCTTCGCGGGCGCCCCGCGGCGCCCGATCCTGATGACCGGATACGTCGGCGTGGTCTACGAGAAGATGGCCGACGGGCTCCTGCTGCGGGCCGGCGCCGATATCGTCCTGGCCAACAGCCCTTTCGACCGGCGCCGTTTCACCGAGGTCTACGAACCGCTCGGAATTCCCGCGTCCAGCATCGTCCAGACCGCCCTCCCCTTTCTCGACCAGCGGCCCTACGACCCGACCCGGACATTCGCCGAACACCCTTATACGGTGTGCTTCGCCGTCCAGCCCTCGGTACCCGCCGACCGGGCCGGCCGGCTCTACATGCTGCGCCGCGCGATATCCCATGCCCGGCTCCGCCCGGGGCGTGACGTGCTCGTCAAACTCCGCAGCAGGCCGGGAGAGGCGACCACCCATGTCGAGGCGTTCCACTATCAGGTCCTCGCGGAACAGCTGGACGAACCGCTGCCGCCCAATCTGCATTTCGTCTACGGCAACATGTCGCAGACCCTCGACCGCACCGATCTCCTGGTGACGGTCAGTTCCACGGCCGCCCTCGAATCGATGCACCGGGGAATGCCGACCGCCATCCTGAGCGATCTCGGCGTACGGGAGATCCACGGGAACCACTACTTCACCGGCTCCGGCTGCGTCACCGACTGGACCGCCATAGACGAGGGCGCCGCCCCGATCGCCCACGAATCGTGGACCGTCGACCAGGGAATCCGCGCCACCGATCCCTACCGTGAACTCCGCGACCGGATCGTCGCATTGCGCGGCGACCGGCTGCCGCCGGTCTCCCCCTACTACACGGCCGAGAGCGCACCCGAATACGTCGGCACCCTGCTGCGCCGCCGGGGCCTGAATCCCGACGGCTCCCCCGGCGCCGGCGCCGCCGCGGCCCGCTCCCGCGGTCCGATGCGGCGCACCTCGCGGCGCGTGCTGAAGGTCGCCTACCAGTTCGGGGTCCAGCGCGTGGCCCCGAAGATCCAGCAGTGGGGCGGCGTGTGAACACCCGCTCCCCGTACCCCTCCCAGGAGAGCAGCCCCGTGAACGTCACCGCCGTCATACCCGCCCGGGGCGGCTCCAAGGGCATCCCCGGCAAGAACACCGCCGAGGTCGGCGGGGTTCCGCTGGTGGCCCGGGCCGTCCGCGCCTGCCTCGGCGCCGCTCAGGTGACCCGGGTCGCCGTCTCCACCGACGACCCGGCGATCGCCCGCGCCGCCCGGGAGGCCGGGGCCGAGGTCGTGGACCGGCCGGCCGAGCTGGGCTCGGACCGGGCCTCCAGCGAGTCGGCCCTGCTGCACGCGCTGGACGCGCTGGAGGAACGGCACGCCGCTCCCGTGGACGTCCTCGTCTTCGTCCAGTGCACCAGCCCCTTCCTCACCTCCGAGGAGGTGGACGAGGCCGTCCTGGCCATCGTCCGCGACGGCGCCGACTCCGCCTTCACCGCCGTGCCCTTCCACGGCTTCCTGTGGACCGCCGACCCCGGCGCCGGCCCCGGCCACCGGGCGCACGGCGTCAACCACGACAGCGCGGTCCGGCTGCGCCGCCAGGACCGTACGCCCGAGTACCTCGAATCGGGCGCCGTCTACGCGATGCGCGCCGAGGGCTTCCGCCGCAGCGGCCACCGCTTCTTCGGCCGGACCCAGCTCGTCCCCACGGCCCCCGATCGGGCCATCGAGCTCGACGAACCCGGCGACCTCGACCGGGCGCGGGCCCTCGCCCCGCTCCTGGACCCCCCGCAGACTTCGGCGACCCCCTCGCCGCGACCCCCGCAGTACCCCGGAAAGGAACTCTGAACAGTGGTGCACAGCAACCGGATCCGCCGCATCGGAAACAGGGAGGTCGGCGCAGGCCGGCCCACCTACGTGATCGGCGAGATCGGGATCAACCACAACGGTGAGCTCGACAACGCCGTCGCGCTCATCGACGCGGCCGCCGACGCGGGCTGTGACGCGGTGAAGTTCCAGAAGCGCACCCCCGAGATATGCACGCCCCGCGACCAGTGGGACATCGAACGGGACACCCCCTGGGGGCGGATGACGTACATCGACTACCGCCACCGCGTCGAGTTCGGCGAGGACGAGTACCGGGCCATCGACGAGCACTGCGCCAAGCGCGGGATCGACTGGTTCGCCTCCCCGTGGGACACCGAGGCCGTCACCTTCCTGGAGAAGTTCGACGTGCCCGCGCACAAGGTGGCCTCCGCCTCCCTGACCGACGACGAACTGCTCCTGGCCCTGCGCGCCACGGGCAAGACGGTCATCCTGTCCACCGGCATGTCCACCCCGCAGCAGATCCGGCACGCCGTGGAGGTGCTGGGCAGCGAGAACATCGTCCTGCTGCACGCCACCTCCACCTACCCGGCCAAGGCCGAGGAGCTGAACCTGCGGGTGATCAACAGCCTGGAGGCGGCCTACCCCAACGTGCCCGTGGGCTACTCAGGCCACGAGACGGGCCTGCAGACCACCGTGGCCGCCGTCGCCATGGGCGCCTGCGCCGTCGAGCGGCACATCACCCTCGACCGCGCCATGTGGGGCTCCGACCAGGCCGCCTCCGTGGAGCCGGGCGGCCTCGCCCGCCTGGTCCGCGACATCCGCACCATCGAGACCGCCCTCGGCGACGGGGTCAAGAAGGTCTACGAGTCCGAGCTCGGCCCGATGAGGAAGCTCCGCCGCGTCCAGGGCACCCCCGCCGCCGAGGGCGTGACGGCCTCGGCATGAGCGACACCCTCGCCCTGGTGGAGAGCCCGGCTCAACTACTGAATGTCCTGGAGTGGGCGCACGCCCACCCGGGCGAGGCAGCGTCCCTCACCATCGCCGTGCTCCAGCCGGTGGACCCGCGCTCGCGCGCCCAGGTCCGCCGGCTGTGCCGGTACGCCTCGCAGGCCAAGGTGGTGTGGCGGCGCTACGAGGTCCGCGCGGGCTATCTGGGGCGGGCCGGCGAGCTGGTCCGCCTCGGCCGCGCGGTCGCGGCGGCCCGCCGGCTGGTGATCGGGGACCTGTTCTCCCGGACCATCCAGCTGCTGCTGCCGCGCTCGCGGGCCCGCGAGGTGGTCGTCGTCGACGACGGCACCGCCACCACCGAGCTGGTGGCGCTGCTGACGAGCGGCCGGCAGCTGACCCGCTGGCACCAGGGGGACGCCAAGTCCGCCAAGGGCGGCCCGGTGAACCGGTGGCTGGCCCGCGAGGAGCTGGAGCGGTCCGTCTTCTTCACCTGCATGCCCGTCTCGGCCCCGCCGGGCGCCGAGGTGCGGCCCAACGAGTACGACTGGAGCCGGGCCACCTTCGGTCCGGCGCGCCCCCGCCCCGGGGCGGACCTGGCGGGCAGCTCCCTGGTGGAGACCGGGGTCATCGACGAGGACCGGTACATCGAGGCCGTCGGCTGGATCGCCCGCACCCGGGGAGCCGGCCGCTACCTGGCGCACCGCCGGGAGAGCACGGCCAAGCTGGAACGGATCTCCGGGCTGACCGGGATGGAGATCGTCCACCCCGAACTGCCGCTGGAGCTGACCGCGCTGACCGAGCCCATCGGGCTGTCCCTGCTGACCTTCGCCTCCACCGTCGCCTACACCCTGCCGATCGTGCTGCGCGGTGCGCCGGTGCGGGTGGAGCTGTGCGAGATCGACGACGCCTGGATCACCCCCGACACGGCGGCCCGCTCGGTGGACTTCCTGCGGCGCATCTCCAGCCTGGCGATCGCCCGCCACGGCCTGTCCAGCATCCCCCCGCAGGGGCGGCGCCGGACCGGTGGACGCTCAGAAGCGCTGCCAGCGCCCCAGTGAGAGGCCGGACGCGTCCTTCTGCCGGTTGACCAGCAGCTCGCCGCGGGCGCTGACCGAGGCGATGACGACGAGCCCGTGCGCGTCGACGGCGAGGGCCGGGGAGTCCAGGCCCTCCTCGCCGATCTCCGTCCACCACAGCCCCGCCGCCTCGTTCTCCGTCGGGTACGCGGCCAGCGCGGTCCGGCCGCCGACGGCGCGGTGGGCCAGCACCGTGCAGTCGTACCCCTCGACGCGGGCGCGGACGGCGGCCACCGCCCCGTACGCCGGGCCGCCTCCCAGGGCCATCACCCCGGCGCCCTCCCGGTAGGCGTACACCCCGCTGCCGTCGGCCGCGTGCCAGAAGTGGGTGACGCGGCCCGGTGCCGTCTCCAGGGTGCCCACGGAGCCGTCGCGCGCCAGGTAGGGGACGTCCTCGCCCTTCTCCATCGGGCCGCCCGGGCTCCGCTGGGCCCAGAAGGTGAGCCCCTTCTCGCCCGGGGCGGCGAACCGGACGCGGCCGTCCGCGGCGGAGGAGGCGCAGCCGGTCTCGAAGGTCATGCTGCCCCGCAGGTCCTGCCACCGGCCCCAGTCGCCCTTGGCGTCCTGGCGTCTGACGTGGATGCCGCGCCCGTTGTTGCGGACGAAGACGTGGGGCGCGCCCTGGGCGTCCACCGCCACGGCCGGCGGGCCGCCGCGCAGCGACATCCCGACGTTCTGGTAGAGGGTGCCGAGGGATTCCCAGGGGGTCACCGGGCGGCCGGTCTGGTACTGCACGGCGTGGTGGTAGGTGAGGGTCTCGGTCCCGTCGGGGCCCTCGGCGCGGGTGCGGCGCCGGGCGGTGAAGTGGGCGTACCCGTCGGGTCCCTGACCCACCGAGAGGTCGCTCAGCCCGTCGGCGGGGAAGAGGTCGGGGCCGCTCCAGCCGGGGCCGCCGGGTATCTCCTCGGTCCAGCGCAGGAGTCCGCCCTCGGTGCGCGCGTACGCGGTGAGCCGGCCGTCCTTGCCGGCGAGGACCCAGCGTCCGGCCACGGGGCCCTGGGCCACGGAGTTCCAGTCACGGGCGGGGGCCCGGCCGGCCTCCGGAGGGCGCCGGGGGGATTTGTTCGGACTGCGTCCGGATCGCCTCGCCATGGACCGAAAGCAACCCTTCCGCTTCGCCGTTCGAACGGAATCAGGATACCCCGGGGGTCGTCTGACGGGGTCCTGCGTCTATCTTGGAGCCCGCGCGCTCCCCCTCCGCGCTCCCCCGCCACCCGTTCGGAAGGACCGGTCCCCGGGCATGACTTCAGACTCCGCCGCCACCGCCGCCGCCACCGACTCCGCCGCCGAGGCCGAGGCCGCCGAGGCCGCCGAGGCCACGCCGGAGCCCGCCGCGGCGCCGGCCCGTTCGCGCGCGAGCCGGATCCGGCGGGGGCTGGCCTGGACGGCCGCCGTGCTGGTCCTCGGCTCGGCCGGAGCCGGCTGGTGGGTCTACAGCCACCTTGAGGGGAACATCGACAGCGTCGACCTGGACCGGGCCATCGGCGCGGACAACCGTCCGCCGAAGGTGGTGGAGAAGGCCCAGAACGTCCTGGTGCTCGGCTCCGACTCGCGGGCCGGGGCCAACGCCGAGCTGGACCACGGCAAGGTCAGCGGGGCCCGCTCGGACACGGCGATGCTGGTGCACATACCCGAGGGCCGGTCCCGGGCCACCGCGGTGAGCATCCCCCGCGACACCCTGATCAGCCGGCCCGAGTGCAAGGACGGGGACGGGAAGACCGTGCCGGGCGCGGAGCGGGTCATGTTCAACTCGGTCTACTCGGTGGCCGGTCCGGCCTGCGTGGTCAAGACCGTCGAGCAGCTGTCCGGGATCCGCGTGGACCACTTCGTGGAGGTGGACTTCGCCGGTTTCAAGGGCCTGGTGGACGCCCTCGGCGGGGTCACCGTCACCCTCGACGAGCCGATGACGGGCGCGAAGGGCGGCCTCAAGCTCGACGCGGGCACCCACCGGCTGAACGGCACGGACTCGCTGAAGTTCGTCCGGACCCGCTACGGCTACGGAGACGGCAGCGACCTCGGGCGCATAGGCCTCCAGCAGCAGTTCATGCTCGCCCTGCTCGCCGAGATCAAGAAGCAGGACGCGCTCGGCAACCCGGCGCGGCTCTACAAGCTCGCCGACGCCGGCACCAAGTCCCTGACCACCGACTCCGATCTGGCCTCGCTCTCCGCGCTGGCCGACTTCGCGCAGAGCATGAAGGGCGTGGACCCGTCCACGATGGAGACCATCATGCTGCCGGTGGCCTACGACAAGGTGGACCCGAACCGGGTGGTGATCGCACAGGAGCAGGCCTCCCAGCTGTGGGAGGCTCTGCGGACCGACCAGAAGGTGCCCGCCTCGGCGAAGGACTCCCCCGCCAAGGGCGGCGGCGGCAAGGGCGCCAAGCCGTCCAAGTCCCCGGCGCCCTCGCCGTCCCCGTCGGCCTGACCCGACGGCCTAGTACTCCGCGTCCTTCCCCATCTTGGCCAGCCGGCTGTGGCTGCGGCCGTACAGGAAGTAGACGACGATGCCGATCACCATCCAGATCCCGAACCGCGCCCAGGTCTCGGCCGGCAGGTTCAGCATCAGCCAGAGCGAAGCCGCGATGGACAGGATCGGGAGCACCGGCACCCACGGGGTGCGGAAGGACCGGTGCAGGTCGGGGCGGGTCCGGCGGAGGACCATCACGCCGAGCGCCACGATCACGAAGGCGAACAGGGTGCCGATGTTGACCAGTTCGGCCAGCTTCTCCAGGCTGGTGAACCCCGCGACGATCGCGATGATCCCGCCGAGGAGCATGGTGGCCCGGTAGGGCGTGCGGTACTTGGGGTGGGTGACGGAGAAGGTGCGCGGCAGCAGTCCGTCACGGCTCATCGCGAAGAACACCCGGGTCTGGCCCAGCAGCAGGATCATGCTCACCGTGATCAGGCCGACGGCCGCCCCGAGGCTGATGGCACCGGAGAAGAACGGCTGGTTCACGGACTTGAAGGCCTCGGCGAGCGGGGCGGTCGGCGACATCTGCGCGTAGTACTGCATGCCGGTCACCACGATGGTCACGGCGACGTAGAGCACGGTGCAGATGAGCAGCGAGCCGAGGATGCCGCGCGGCATGTCCCGCTGCGGGTTCCTGGTCTCCTCGGCCGCGGTGGCCACGACGTCGAAGCCGATGAAGGCGAAGAAGACCAGCGAGGCGGCGGTGAAGATGCCCATGACGCCGAAGTTGGTGGGCTGGAAGCCGAACATCAGCTGGACCAGCGGCGCCGTCCAGCCGCCCCCTCCGGTCTGCGGCTGCGCGGGCGGGATGAACGGCGAGTAGTTGTCCGCCTTGATGAAGAACGCGCCCGCCACGATGACCAGCAGGACCACGGTCACCTTGATGGCGACGACGACCGCGGTGATCCGGGCCGACAGCTTCGTCCCCACGACGAGGATCACCGTCAGCACCAGGACCAGCAGGAAGGCCAGCAGGTCGAAGTGGCCGCCCGCGTCGGGTCCGGACAGCGCGACGGGCATGTCCCAGCCGAGGTTCGTGTGCATGAGGTGGCGTACGTACCCGGACCAGCCGACGGCCACCACCGCGGTGCCGAGGGCGAATTCGAGGACCAGGTCCCAGCCGATGATCCAGGCGGGCAGCTCCCCGATGGAGGCGTACGCGAAGGTGTACGCCGAGCCCGCCACCGGGACGGTGGACGCGAACTCGGCGTAGCAGAGCGCCGCGAGGGCGCAGACGACGCCCGCGACCACGAAGGAGAGGGCGGTGGCGGGTCCGGCGTTGTTGCGGGCGGCGATGCCCGTGAGGACGAAGATGCCGGTACCGATGATGACGCCCACGCCGAAGACGGTCAGGTCCCAGGCGGAGAGGGATTTGCGGAGCGCGTGCTCCGGCTCCTCCGTGTCGCGGATGGACTGTTCCACCGTCTTGGTACGGAACGGACTGTTGAGATCCGAGCTCACCGACGCACCTCCCAAGAAGTACGCGAACGGGCCGGGAGGCCCACCCTTCAAGGGTGATCTCCCGGCCCGTGAGGTGCAACCGCGCGATCCGGCCGCCGTGCGGCTAGTCGACGGTGGCGGCCGGCTCGCTCTCGAAACGCCCGTCCAGCTTGGCGACCAGGCCGGTGACCTGGCGGGCGATGTCCGGGGCGGTCAGACCGATCTCGGCCATGATCTCCTTGCGCAGCGCGTGGTCGAGGAAGCGCTGCGGGATGCCGAAGTCACGCAGCGGCACGTCCACGCCCGCGTCCCGCAGGGCCTGCGCGACGGCGGCGCCGACGCCGCCGGTGCGGCCGTTGTCCTCGACGGTGACGACGACCCGGTGGCGGTCGGCCAGCGGGGCCATGGCCTCGTCGACCGGCTTGACCCAGCGGGGGTCGACGACGGTCGAGGAGATGCCCTGCTTGTCGAGCAGGTCGGCGATCTCCAGGCACATCGGGGCGAGGGCGCCGACGGAGACGAGCAGCACGTCCGGACGGGTGACCTCGGGGGCCGGCAGGCGCAGCACGTCCATGCCGCCGACCTTGCCGACGGCCGGGACGGCCGGGCCGACGACGCCCTTGGAGTAGCGCACGACGGTCGGGGCGTCCTTGACCTCGACGGCCTCGCGGAGCTGGGCGCGCAGCTGCTCGGCGTCGCGCGGGGCGGCCAGGCGCAGGCCCGGGACGACCTGGAGGATGGACATGTCCCACATGCCGTTGTGGGAGGCGCCGTCGTCGCCGGTGACGCCGGCGCGGTCCAGTACGAAGGTGACCCCGCACTTGTGCAGGGCGACGTCCATGAGGACCTGGTCGAAGGCGCGGTTGAGGAAGGTCGCGTAGACGGCGAAGACCGGGTGGACGCCGCCGGTGGCGAGGCCCGCGGCCGAGGTGGCCGCGTGCTGCTCGGCGATGCCGACGTCGTAGATGCGGTCCGGGAAGGTGTCCGCGAACTTCTTCAGGCCGACCGGGTGGAGCATGGCGGCGGTGATGCCGACGATGTCCTCGCGCTCGTGGCCGAGCTTGACCATCTCGTCGGCGAAGACGGAGGTCCAGCTGGCGGCGGAGGTCTTGATCGGCAGGCCGGTGTCGGGGTGGATCGGGCCGATGCCGTGGAAGCGGTCGGCCTCGTCCTGCTCCGCGTGCGTGTAGCCGCGGCCCTTCTGGGTGAGGCAGTGCACGATGACCGGGCCGCTGAAGCGCTTGGCGCGCTGGAGGGCGGACTCCAGGGCCTCGATGTCGTGCCCGTCGATCGGGCCGATGTACTTCAGGCCGAGGTCCTCGAACATGCCCTGCGGGGCGATGAAGTCCTTGAGGCCCTTCTTGGCGCCGTGCAGGGTCTCGAAGAGCGGCTTCCCGACGACGGGGGTGCGCTCCAGGATCTCCTTGCCGCGGGCCAGGAAGCGCTCGTAGCCGTCCGTGGTGCGCAGGGTGGCCAGGTGGTTCGCGAGGCCGCCGATGGTGGGGCCGTAGGAGCGCTCGTTGTCGTTGACGACGATGACGAGCGGGCGGTCCTTGGCGGCGGCGATGTTGTTCAGCGCCTCCCAGGCCATACCGCCGGTGAGGGCTCCGTCGCCGATGACGGCGGCGACGTGGTGGTCCTCGCGGCGGAGCACCTCGTTGGCCTTGGCGAGGCCGTCGGCCCAGCCGAGGACCGTCGAGGCGTGCGAGTTCTCGATCACGTCGTGGTCGGACTCGGCGCGCGAGGGGTAGCCGGAGAGGCCGCCCTTCGAGCGCAGGCCGACGAAGTCCTGGCGGCCGGTGAGCAGCTTGTGGACGTACGCCTGGTGCCCGGTGTCGAAGAGGACCTTGTCCTTCGGCGATTCGAAGACCCGGTGCAGGGCGATCGTCAGTTCGACCACGCCGAGGTTGGGGCCGAGGTGCCCGCCGGTCTTGGAGACGGCATCGACCAGGAAGGACCTGATCTCGGCGGCGAGCTGGATCAGCTCCTCCTGGCTGAGCCGGTCCAGATCGCGCGGTCCCTTGATGCGGGTCAGCAGCACCCGTGCCTCCTTGCAGTTGCTGGCTGGTCTGTCGAGTCTAATGTTCCGCTCGCGGGCGGAATCATCGGGCGGTACCGGGAGGGGTACGCCCTTTGTCATACCTGTACACCTCGCGGCGCGGTCACACCTCCCAAACGGACGTATGACCGCACATCCGTACGTACATATGTACGCACAGGTGCCCGGTGCCACACGCAGTGGCACCGGGCACTGTGACGGGTCTTACCGTCCGGGTGACGCCCCGGGCGCGCGGTCAGGCGCGTCCGGCCGTCTTCTGGGTCTTGCGGGTGACCGAGTCGATGACCACGGTGGCGAGCAGGACCGCACCGGTGATCATGTACTGGATCGGGGTCGCGATCCCCTCCAGGGCCAGACCGTACTGGATGGAGGTGATGACCATGACGCCGAGGAGGGCGTTCCAGGTCCGGCCGCGGCCGCCGAAGAGGCTGGTGCCGCCGATGACGGCCGCCGCGATGACGTTCATCAGCAGGTCGCCGGCGCCGGCGCTCTGGTTGGCCGCCGCGATCTTGGAGGCCCAGAAGAGCCCGCCGACGGCGGCGAAGGTGCCGGCGATGGCGAAGACGGCGATGCGGACGCCGTTCACGTTGATGCCGGCGCGGCGGGAGGCCTCGACGCTGCCGCCGAGGGCGAAGACGTTGCGGCCGAAGGTGGTGCGGCGCAGCACGAAGTCCGTGCCGACCAGGGCCAGGACGAAGAGGACCACCGCGAGCGGCAGGCCCTTGTACTGGTTGAACACGACGGCGGGGCCGAAGGTGAAGACGGCCAGCAGACCCGTGCGCAGCAGGATCTCGCTCAGCGGCCGCGAGGGCACCCCGGCGGCCTCCCGGCGGCGGTTGTCGGTGTAGGCGGCGAGGAAGTACGCCGCCACGGCGACCGCGGCGAGGCCGTAGCCGGCGGCCACGTCCGAGAAGTAGTACGTGGTGAGCTTGCCGACCACGCCGTCCGGGTCGAGGTTGACGGTGCCGTTGCTGCCGAGGATCTGGAGCATGGCGCCGGACCAGAAGAGCAGGCCCGAGAGGGTGACCGCGAAGGCGGGGGCGCCGATCTTGGCGAAGAAGAAGCCGTGCAGTGCGCCGATCAGGGCACCGCCGGCGAGGGCGGCGAGGATCGCGAGCCATTCGTTCACGCCGTGGGTGACGGCGAGCACGGCGACGATCGCGCCCGAGACGCCGCTGACGGAGCCGACCGACAGGTCGATCTCGCCGAGCAGCAGGACGAAGATGATGCCGACGGCCATCATGCCGGTGGCGACCATCGTGATGGCGATGTTGGAGAGGTTCTCCGGGGAGAGGAAGTTCGAGTTCAGGCCCTGGAAGATGCCCCAGATGACGATCAGGCCCACGACGACCGGGATGGAGCCCAGGTCGCCGGCCTTCATCTTGCGGCCGAACTCGCTCAGGTAGCCGGACAGGCCCTGCTCGCGCACGAGCAGGCGCGGGTCCACCGCGGGTATGGCGTCCGCCGGGGCGGCGGGGTTGGCCAGCTTGGCCACGTCGTCCGCCGCGGTGTGGTGTTCGGTGCTCACTTGCGGGCCTCCCCGGTGCGGGCCGCCCGGCGGGTCACGGCGTTGTCCGTGGCCCCGGTGATGGCGGAGATGATCTCTTCCTGCGAGGTGCCGGCGACGTCGAAGACGCCGTTGTTGCGGCCCAGCCGCAGCACCGCCACCTTGTCGGCGACGGCCTTCACATCGGCCATGTTGTGGCTGATGAGGATGACCGCGTGGCCGCGCTCGCGCAGCCGTTCGACCAGGTCGAGGACCTGGGCGGTCTGCTCGACGCCGAGGGCGGCGGTGGGCTCGTCGAGGATGACGAGCTTGGGCTCGCCCAGCATCGAGCGGGCGATCGCCACCGTCTGGCGCTGGCCGCCGGAGAGGGAGGCGATGGGGATCCTGACGCTGGGGATCCGGATGGACAGGGTGGTGAGGAGCTCGCGGGCGCGGCGCTCCATCTCCACCTCGTCGAGCACGCCGTAGCGCTTGAGCTCGCGGCCCAGGAAGAGGTTGCCGACGACGTCGATGTTGTCGCACAGCGCGAGGTCCTGGTAGACGGTCGCGATGCCGAGGCTCTGGGCGTCGTGGGGCTTGCCGATGGAGACCGGACGGCCCTCCCACTCGATGACTCCGTCATCGATGGGGTGCACGCCGGCGATCGTCTTGACCAGCGTGGACTTGCCGGCGCCGTTGTCGCCGACCAGGGCGACGACCTCACCGGAGTGGATCTCGAGTTCTACGTCGGTCAGGGCCTGGACGGCGCCGAACCGCTTCGAGACCCCTCGCAACGCCAGCACGGGCGCAGCGGACACATGAACCATCTCCTTCGCCGCCTGACCGGCGGGGATGTCGTGCAAAAGAGCAGGAGCGGGGCGGATGGGGGATACGGGAGCGAAAGATGAAACGTTTCTGCCCGGCGCCCCGCGGGTGGCGGGGGCATGAGGGGCGGGGCGCCGGGCAGGGCGGGAGGGCCGGGTCGCCGCGGAGGGGGCGAGGGGCCGGGGGCCTTACTTGAGGCCGAGGGTGGCGCAGGCGGCCGCGTACTTGTCGGTGCAGATCTCGTCGACCGTGTAGACGCCGTCCTTGAGGACGGTGTCCTTGATGTTGTTCTTGGTCAGCGAGACGACCGGGATCAGCACGGAGGGGACGCCCTTGGTGGTCGGGCTGTCGACCTTGTTGTTGATGATGTCGTCGGCCTTCTTGCCCTGGGCGAGGGCGACGGCCATCTCGGCGGCGGCCGAGGCCTCGGGGGCGTACGGCTTGTAGACGCTCATGAACTGCTCGCCCGCGACGATGCGCTGGACTCCGGCGAGTTCCGCGTCCTGGCCGGTGACCGGGGGCAGGGGGTTCAGGCCGGCCGCCTTGAGGGCGGTGATGACGCCGCCGGCCATGCCGTCGTTGGCGGAGTAGACGCCGATCACCTTGTCCTTGCCGAGCGCGGAGAGGGCGCCCGCCATGTTGGTGTTGGCGTTCTCCGGCTTCCACTCCTTGGTGTCGTACTCCTTGCCGATGGTCACCTTGCCGTCGAGGACGGAGTGCGCGCCCTTCTTGAACAGCGCGGCGTTCGGGTCGGTGACGGAGCCGTTCATCATGACGATCTGGCCGTCCTTGGCCTTGTCGCCGAGGGCCTCCAGCAGGGCCTTGCCCTGCACCTTGCCGACCTCTTCGTTGTCGAAGGAGGTGTAGGCGTCGATCGGGCCCTCCGCCAGGCGGTCGTAGGCGACGACCGGGATGCCGGCGTCCTTGGCCTTCTTGACCGAGCCCGCGATGGCCTTGGCGTCCACGGCGTCGATGATCAGGACGTTCACCTTGTTGGTGATCATCGTGTCGACCTGGGAGTTCTGCGTGGTCGCGTCCTGCTTGGCGTTCGCGTAGACCACCTGGGCCTTGCCGTTGGTGAGATCGGAGATCTTCTTCTCGATCAGCGGCTTGTCGAACTTCTCGTAGCGCGCGGTCTGGTTCTCCGGCAGGAGCAGTCCGACCTTGATCGCGTCACCGGCGGCGGCACCGGAGGGCTTCTTCTCGCCGCCCCCCGCCTCCTTGGCGCTGCCACAGGCGGCCAGCGAGACGGCCATGGCGCCGGCGGCTACGGCTACGGCGGCTCTACGCATACGCGTGTTCATGAAGTGAACCTCCCTGACGAGGCCGCAACACCGCGGCCGAGGTGGATGTGAGTCAACCCCGGCCGCGAGTTTGTCGTCAAGGAGTGAATCCTTAACGAGATGACAACGGAGTCATCCGTTATCTAAATGAAGACAGGACGGCGGGGGCTCGCACCCCAATCCCATTTTCCGCCAAAAGCGTCGAATCGCCCATCTCGCTGAGTACGAGGGCGAGTGCGCCGAGTACTTCCGCGCGGCCGCCCAGGGAGCCCGTCAGCACGGACAACTGCCGCGCCGCGCTGGGGATCGCGTACCGGCCCACGGATTCCCGGATCGGCGCCAGGACCAGCTCACCGGCCTCCGCGAGCGATCCGCCGAGCACGATCCGGCTCGGGTTCAGGAGGTTGCAGAGGCTGGCCACGCCGCTGCCGACGTGCCGGCCCACGTCGGCGATGACCCGGCGGCAGCCCGGGTCACCCTCCCGGGCCAGCTCGACGACCTTCTCCATCGTCAGCTCCGGCCCGTGGCTGCCCTGGAGCAGCGGCAGCACGTAGCGGGCGGCGGCGAAGGTCTCCAGGCAGCCGCGGTTCCCGCAGCGGCAGACCGGGCCCGACTCGTCCAGGGTGATGTGCCCGATCTCCCCTGCGGTGCCGCCGGGCCCCCGGTAGATCTGGCCGTTGATCACCAGCCCGGCGCCCACACCGCTCGCCACCTTGATGTACGCCAGGTCCCTGACCCCGCGCCCGCTCCCCCACACCAGCTCGCCCAGCGCGCCGAGGTTCGCGTCGTTGTCCACGTAGACGGGGACGCCGAGGCGCTGCGAGAGCTCCTGGCGCGGATTGATCCCCGCCCAGCCCGGCAGGATGGCGGTGGAGCCGAGGGTTCCGGACTCCACGTCGATCGGGCCGGGGACGCCGAGCCCGACGCCGATGACCTTGTCCCGGGCCACGCCGACCTGCTCGACCAGCCGTCCGACCAGCGCTTCCGCCCGGTCGAAGCCGTCCACCCAGGAGGCGTCCACGTCCAGCGGCTCGGACTCCTCGGCCAGGACCTGGTGCGCGAGGTTGCCGACGGCCACCCGCAGGTGGGTGTGGCCGAAATCCACTCCGATGACGATGCCCGCGTCCCCGCTGAGCGAGACGCTCCGCGCCCGCCGGCCGCCCGCCGAGGTGTCGGTGACCTCGACGGTCCCGCCCTCCTTGAGCTCCCGGACGATGTTGGAGACCGTGGCCGCCGACAGTCCGGTGGTGCGGGCGATCTCCGCCTGGGTCAGCGAACCCGCGAGGCGCACCGCCCGCACGACCCGCTCGAGATTCGCGCGATGCAGTGAGGACTGCGATCCGGGAGTCTGCACGACTCATCCACTCCTGCCCATAAGCGACGGCCATCCGTCGCCCCCCGGCCGGTCGTCAAGGCTGCCTACTCCGAGACCCCGGCGTCTCTCCAACTTGTGAACCTTAAGTCGAGCGTTTGGCCCCTCTGGCGTCAAGGGCCGGACACATGCCGAAACGGACACGGCTGGCCAAAAGGATGAACACCGCCCTCCGGGAACGTGTTACGGTCGCTGAGGCGCCGGTCCTCTGCGGCCTCCAGGCCGGACCTGGCGCCGTGAACTGACGGCGCGACGCGAGGAGGTGTTCGGGATGAGTCCCGATCGAAGTCCTCGCCGCGCTCTCGTCGGCTGACCGTTCCGTCCAGGAACGCTCCACTTTTCTCTTTTCTCCCCCTTTCCGTATGCCCTGACCCTCCTGTCAGGCATACGTCATCCATGTCCACGGCGCACCCCGTGGCGGCTTCCGCCACCCCGCGCCGCACCATGACCACTCCACGTGACCGCGCGGCCGCGCGCTGCCCGGGCGCCGTGGAGGGAGGTATTCGTCATGACCATGCTCACCCCCCGTACCCCGTCGAAGCTCGCACCGCCGGGCCGGACCCGCCGCGAGCGCAAGGCCGCCGAGCTGGAGTCCGCCACCCGCCTCGCCGGCGAGCGCCTCGCCGCCGTCAGCGCCCGCCCGGCCGTCCGGGTCCTCCAGGACGCGGACACCTCCCGCGGCGGCCTCACCCACGGCGAGGCCGTGCGCCGCCTGGGCCTGCACGGCGCCAACGTCGTCGCCCGCGAGCGCACCCCGCACTGGACGGCGCAGCTCGCGAAGGCGTTCTGGAACCCCTTCATCGGCGTCCTGGTCTTCCTGGCCGCGGTGATGTTCTGGCAGGACCCGGGCGACCCCGGTGTCCTCATCCTCTCGGTGATGGTGGCGGTCAGCGGACTGCTGCGGTTCTGGCAGGAGTACCGCTCCGGCCGCGCCGCCGACGCCCTGAAGAAGCTCGTCACCACCACCTGCGCGGTACAGCGCCGGGCCGGCAGCGGCTCGGTCCCGACCACGCTGGAGATCCCGATGGACCAGGTGGTCCCGGGCGACCTGGTCCGGCTGGCGGCCGGCGACCTGATCCCGGCCGACCTGCGGCTGCTGACCTCCAAGGACCTGATGGTCAGCCAGGCGGCCCTGACCGGCGAGTCGTTGCCGGTGGCCAAGGCCGACACCCGCGCCGAGGACCTCGGCCAGCACGAGACCAACGACCCGGTGGAGGCGGACAACCTCTGCCTGATGGGCACCTCGGTCACCTCCGGCACCGCCACCGGCGTGGTCGTCGCGACCGGTTCCGGCACCTACTTCGGCTCCATGGCCGGCACCCTCGTCGGCGAGCGCCCGCAGACCAACTTCGACAACGGCGTACGCAAGGTCAGCTTCCTGCTGATCCGCTTCATGCTGGTGATGGTCCCGGTCGTCTTCCTGATCAACGGCCTGACCAAAGGGGACTGGAACGAGGCCTTCCTGTTCGGCGTCGCCGTCGCGGTGGGCCTGACGCCCGAGATGCTGCCGATGGTCGTCTCCGCCAACCTGGCGCGCGGGGCGGTGGCCATGTCCAAGCGCAAGGTCGTCGTCAAGCGGCTCAACGCCATCCAGAACCTGGGCGCCATGGACGTGCTCTGCACGGACAAGACCGGCACCCTCACCGAGGACCGGATCGTCCTGGACCGCTACCTCGACGTGCACGGCGAGGAGGACGGCGAGGTCCTGGAGTACGGCTACCTGAACGCGCACTTCCAGACGGGCCTGCGCAACCTGCTGGACCAGGCGGTCATCGACCGGGTGAACGAGGCCGAGGAGGTTGTCGTCGACGCACGTTTCACGATGGTCGACGAGATCCCCTTCGACTTCGCCCGCCGGCGGATGTCCGTGGTCCTGAACCGCAATTCGATGGCCGTCGGACCCGGCCGCTCCGAGCACGTGATGATCACCAAGGGCGCGGTCGAGGAGGTCCTGGACCTCTGCACCCACATGCGGGACCGGGGTGAGACCGTCGAGCTCACCGGGGAGCTCCGCCGGCGCGTCACCGCCATCGCCGAGGACAACAACCGCCGGGGCCTGCGCGTCCTGGCCGTGGCCACCCGGCGGATCGCGCGCCCGCGCGACACCTACGCCGTCGCGGACGAGGGCGGGCTGACCCTGGTCGGCTTCCTCGCCTTCCTCGACCCGCCGAAGGCCTCCGCCGCCCGGGCCCTGCGGGGCCTGGCCGACAAGGGCATCGCCGTGAAGGTGGTCACCGGCGACAACGAGCTGGTCGCCGCCCGGGTCTGCGCCGACGTCGGCATCGAGGTGGGCCGCGTGGTCACGGGCGCCGAGGCGGACGCCCTCGACGAGAGCGGACTGCGCGAACTGGCCGCCCGTACGACGGTCTTCGCCAAGGTCAACCCGGTCCAGAAGGCCCGCATCGTCCGGGCCCTGCAGGCGGAGGGCCACACGGTCGGCTTCCTCGGGGACGGCATCAACGACGCGGCCGCGCTGCGCGACGCCGACGTCGGCATCTCCGTCGACACCGCCGTCGACATCGCCAAGGAGTCGGCGGACATCATCCTGCTGGAGAAGGACCTGACCGTCCTGGAGCAGGGCGTGGTCCAGGGCCGCACCACCTTCGGCAACACCATCAAGTACATCAAGATGACGGCCTCGTCGAACTTCGGCAACGTCTTCTCGGTCCTGGTGGCGAGCGCCTTCATCCCCTTCCAGCCGATGCTCGCGATCATGCTGCTGGTGCAGAACCTGGTCTACGACATCTCCCAGCTGGCCACGCCCTGGGACCGGATGGACGAGGAGTACCTGCGCAAGCCGCGGAACTGGGACGCCAAGGGCATCTTCCGCTTCATGGTGACGATCGGCCCGATCAGCTCGGTCTTCGACATCACCATGTTCGTGGTCATGTGGAACGTGTTCGCCGCGAACACCGTGGGCGAGGCCTCGCTCTTCCAGACCGGCTGGTTCGTCGAGGGCCTGCTCTCGCAGACCCTCATCGTCCACATGATCCGGACCCGCAAGATCCCCTTCATCCAGTCCCGCGCCTCCTGGCCGGTGATGGTGATGACCGTCCTGGCGGTGCTGACCGGGCTCTGGCTGCCGTTCTCCCCGCTGGCCCCCGCGCTGGGCTTCACCGCCCTGCCGGCCGGGTACTTCCCCTGGCTGATCGGCGTGCTCCTCGCGTACTGCACGCTGACCCAGCTGGTGAAGACCCGCTACATCAGGCGCTTCGGCACCTGGCTGTAGCGGGCCCGCGCCGGGCTACTTGAGGGTGGCCGAGGTCAGTCCGGCCTGGATCTGGCGCTGGAAGGACAGGTAGACCACCAGCATCGGGATCATCGCGATGGTCACGCCGGCGAAGAGCACCGGCAGGTCCGTCTCGTAGCCCATCTGGTACTGGAGCTGGATCAGACCCTGGGTGAGCATGTAGCGCTCGGGGTCCGATCCGCTCTGGGGCTGCATCAGCACGGAGGGCAGGATGTACTGGTTCCACTGGCCCAGGACATTGAATATCCCCACGCTGATCAGGCCGGGCTTGGCCATGGGCAGCATCACCTGGAAGAAGATCCGGGTGTCGGAGGCCCCGTCGATCACCGCCGCCTCGTGCACCGCCGTCGGCAGGGTGCGGAAGAAGGAGTGCATGAAGAAGACGGTGAAGGGCAGCGAGTAGGCGACGTAGACGAGGATCAGGCCCTGGTAGGTGTTCAGCATGTCCAGGCGCTTGACCATGAAGAACAGCGGTACCAGCGCCAGGAACACGGGGAACATGGCCCCGCTGACGAAGAAGTAGTAGACGATCCGGTTCCCCGGGAAGGGGTAGCGGGCCAGCACGTACGCCGCCATCGAGCCGAGCAGCATGGTCAGCGGGACGGAGAAGGCCAGCACGATGAGGGTGTGGCCGAAGTAGCCGCCGATGCCCTTGTCCCAGGCCCGGCCGAAGGCGTCGAAGTGCCAGTGGGACGGCCAGCTCAGGGCGGAGGCGCCGATCTGGGAGTCGGTCTTGAAGGAACCGAGCGCCAGCCAGATCAGGGGCAGGACGATCAGTATCGCCCACACGGCGAGGAAGCCGTGGGAGAAGACGTTCAGCACCATGCCCTCGGAGCGGGCCTTGCCGCCGCCCTCGGGGCGGCCGCCCGGCCGGGACCGCTCGGCGGCGGACTCGCCGGGTGCCTTGATCACTGTGGACTCTGCGGTCATCGGGACTCCCGCTCAGAACTCGATGCGCTCGCGGCGGGTGGCGCGCAGCGTGACGACGGAGAGGATCATGGTCAGGAGCAGCATCACGACGCCCATGGCGCAGGCGTAGCCGCTCTTGCCGAAGTAGAGGAAGTTGCGCATCAGCACGGTCGCCATGACCTCGCTGTGGTGGTCCGGGCCGCCGCCGAACTGGCCGGAGGTCATCGTGGACACCAGGACGAACATGTCCATGGCCGCGATGCCCAGGTAGACCGCCGAGGTCTGCACGGAGTCCCACAGCAGGGGCAGCGTGACCCGCAGGAAGGTCTGCGCGCGGCCGGCGCCGTCGAGCAGGGCGGCCTCGTAGATGTCCTTGGGCACGGACTGCATGGCGGCCGAGAAGAGGACCAGGTAGAAGCCGACCCCGTGCCAGACGACCACGAGGAGCAGGCACCACAGGACCAGGTTCGGCCGGTTGAGCCATTCGACGGGGTGGGCCGGGTCGACGAGGCCGATCCGGGCGAGGAACCCGTTCAGCAGGCCGCCCGTGTCACTGCGGTACACGGCTCCGAAGAGGACCGCGAGGATGGCGAGGGAGAGGACCTGCGGGAAGAAGTAGACGATCTTGTAGAAGGCCGAGCCGCGGACGCCCCGCACCCCGCCGGCCCCGCTGCGCCCTCCCGCGTTCACCATGAAGGCGAAGAAGAGGGCGAGCAGGATGGTGATGACGGGGACGAACACCAGGAGCAGCAGGTTGTGCCACAGGGCGCCGCGGAAGACCTCGTCCCGCATCAGGGCCGAGTAGTTCTCCAGGCCGACGAAGTCGAACGTCGGGGACTGGCCGGACCAGTTGGTGAAGGAGTAGCCGAACGTCTGAACGTACGGCCAGATGACGAAGGTCAGGTACAGCGCGAGCGGCAGGACGAGGAAGCCGGCGATGAAGCCGGTCCGTCCCTTGCTCCGGGCTACTTGGCTCATGGTGTCCGTCCCTGGTGACGCCGCCGGTTGGACGTGGGGTCAGCTGCGGTGGTTGTTCTTGGCGTTGGGGTCCTTGGCGGCCTTGTCCACCGCGGCCTGGGCCCGCTTGATCCACTCCTTCGGCTGGATGCGCTGGGCCATCAGCTCGTTGGACGCGTTCTGGATGTCGGTGTCCATCTCGCTGTACCAGTCGGGGTACAGGTAGTTGAAGGTGTCCTCGCCGGCGGCCTTGACTGCGGCGACGGCCGACTGGGTGCCCGGGCGGAGCTTGACGGCCGGGTCCACGCCGTCCTTGACGACGGTGAGGGAGTTGGCCTGCTGGGCGAAGGTCGTCGACCATTCGCGGGAGAGCATGGTGCGCAGGAACTCCAGGCCGCCGGCCTTGTTGGCGGCCTTCTCGGGGACGACGAAGGCCTCGTTGGCGCCGGCCCGGATGGCGGTGAAGGGGAGCTTGCTGTCGGCGAGCAGCGGCACCGGCAGGAACTTCATGTCGAAGTCCTCGGGGGTCTGCTTGAGCTGCTCGTTCTCCAGCCAGGAGCCGGAGGGGATGAAGGCCGCCTTGTACTGGTTCCAGGCGGTCTGGGACTCCGTGTGGGTGAGGCCGTTGGTGCCGGGCATCAGGTAGCCCTTCTCGACCACCTCGTAGATCGCCTCGACGGCCGCCAGGGCGGCCGGGTTGCCCTCGAAGGCGTTGGGCTCCAGGTTGTCGATGGCCTTCATGGCCTCCAGACCGCCCTTCTTGGCGATCAGGTCCATGATCACTACGTTGATGTAGTAGGGGTACTTCCCCTGATGGGCCAGGCCGCCGATGCCGGCCTCCTTGGCCTTGGCGCAGATCGCCAGGAACTCGTCCCAGGTCTTGGGCTCGGTCCAGCCCTTCTCCTTGAAGAGCTTGCCGGAGTACCAGAGCCCGAAGACGGTGTACACGTAGTTCAGCGCGACGAACTTGCCGCCCTGGGTGCCCTGTTGGACCGTGCCGGCGATCAGGGTGTCGCGGACCTTCTTGTTCGGGTCGTCGAGCGAGGGGGCGTCGAGGATGGGGGTCAGGTCGGCGAGCTGGCCCCCCTTGGCCAGGACGTCGATCTTGATCATCTGGGCGCCGGAGTCGTTGAGGACGTCCGGCGGGTTGCCGCCGTTGAACCGGGGCTGGAGCTTGGCCGCGATCTCCTGGGTGCCCAGGTGGGAGCTGGTGGTGCCCCACTTCTTGTCGAACGCCGCCTCCCAGGCCTTCGCGTAGTCGTCGCCGAAGCCGCCCTTGAAGATGACCACGTCGAGCTTGCCGCCCTTGGCGAGGCCGAAGGGGTTCTCCTTGGACACGGGCCCCTTGTCCGGGCCCTTCGTGGAGGCGTCCCCGCCGCCGGAGGCGCAGGCGGACAGGAAGCTCATCGTCGGCACGGCGATCAGGCCGAGCGCTGCGGAGCGCTTGATCAGATCGCGGCGGCCGAGGCCCTCACCGGTGGATCCCATGCTCAAGTCCTCGCCTTCGTCAGGATTGGGGCACAGGTATAGTCCACTTCCGCTTCGCTGAGCAAGATCGTGCACAAGGATCGTTCCCGGCTTTTCCGAGTTGAGACCTGTCCGTCATCTGAATCCTCCGCCCCGAAAAGCGGAAGGGCCGCACCCCCTTGACGGGGGTACGGCCCTATGGTGCCGATAACCGGCGGATCGCTCCGCCTGGCGCGCCCTTAGCCGCGGATGAGGTTGCGGAGGACGTACTGCATGATGCCGCCGTTGCGGTAGTAGTCCGCCTCACCCGGCGTGTCGATGCGGACGACCGCGTCGAAGGAGACACCGGTGTCGGTGGTGACCTTGACCGTGCGCGGGGTGGTGCCGTCGTTCAGCTCCTCCACACCGGTGAAGGAGAAGGTCTCCTCGCCGGTGAGGCCCAGGGAGGCCGCGGTGGCGCCCTCGGGGTACTGGAGCGGGAGGACGCCCATGCCGATCAGGTTGGAGCGGTGGATGCGCTCGTAGGACTCGGCGATGACGGCCTTGACGCCGAGCAGCGCGGTGCCCTTGGCGGCCCAGTCGCGGGACGAGCCCGAGCCGTACTCCTTGCCCGCCAGGATGACCAGCGGGATGCCGGCGGCCTGGTAGTTCTGCGAGGCGTCGTAGATGAAGGAGACCGGCGCGCCCTCGACGGTGAAGTCGCGGGTGAAGCCGCCCTCGGTGCCCGGCGCGATCTGGTTGCGCAGGCGGATGTTGGCGAAGGTACCGCGGATCATGACCTCGTGGTTGCCGCGGCGGGAACCGTACGAGTTGAAGTCGCGGCGCTCGACGCCGTGCTCCGTGAGGTACTTGCCGGCCGGGGTGTCGGCCTTGATCGCACCCGCCGGGGAGATGTGGTCGGTGGTGACCGAGTCGCCCAGCTTCGCCAGCACGCGGGCGCCGGCGATGTCGGAGACCGGGGTGGTCTCCATCGTCATGCCCTCGAAGTAGGGGGGCTTGCGGACGTAGGTGGACTCGGCGTCCCACTCGAAGGTGTTGCCGGTCGGGATCGGCAGCGCCTGCCACTGGGCGTCACCCGCGAAGACGTCCTGGTAGGACTTGTTGAACATGTCCTCGCCGATGGCGTTGGCCACGACGTCGTTGACCTCGGCCTCGGAGGGCCAGATGTCCTTGAGGAAGACCGGGTTGCCCTCGGCGTCGGTGCCGATGGCCTCCGTCGTGACGTCCACCTTCATGGAGCCCGCGATGGCGTACGCGACGACCAGCGGCGGGGACGCCAGGTAGTTCATCTTGACGTCGGGGTTGATGCGGCCCTCGAAGTTGCGGTTGCCCGAGAGGACCGAGGTGACCGCGAGGTCGTGCTCGTTGATCGCCTTCGAGATCTCCTCGTCCAGCGGACCGGAGTTGCCGATGCAGGTGGTGCAGCCGTACCCGACGAGGTTGAAGCCCATCTTGTCGAGGTACGGGGTCAGGCCGGCCTTGTCGAAGTAGTCGGTGACGACCTTCGAGCCCGGGGCCAGGGTGGTCTTGACCCACGGCTTGCGGGTCAGGCCCTTCTCGACCGCCTTCTTGGCCACGAGCGCCGCGGCGACCATGACGTAGGGGTTCGAGGTGTTGGTGCAGGAGGTGATCGCGGCGACGGTGACGGCGCCGTGGTCGATCTCGAAGGAGGTGCCGTCGGCCAGGGTGACCTGGGTCGGACGGGTCGGGACGCCGTTGGCGGCGGCCGGGGCGTCGGAGGCCGGGAAGGACTCCTTGCCCGCCTCGTCGGCGTCGTCCACGTAGTTCAGGACGTCCACGGCGAACTGCTGCGCGGCGTTGGCCAGGACGATGCGGTCCTGCGGGCGCTTCGGGCCGGCGATGGAGGGGACGACCGTGGAGAGGTCGAGCTCCAGCTTCTCGGAGAAGTCGGGCTCGGCCTTCGGGTCCAGCCAGAGGCCCTGCTCCTTGGCGTACGCCTCGACCAGCGCGACCTGCTGGGCGTCGCGGCCCGTCAGGCGCAGGTACTTCAGGGTCTCGTCGTCGATCGGGAAGATCGCGGCGGTGGAGCCGAACTCCGGCGACATGTTGCCGATGGTGGCGCGGTTCGCGAGCGAGGTGGCGGCGACGCCCTCACCGTAGAACTCGACGAACTTGCCGACGACGCCGTGCTTGCGCAGCATCTCGGTGATGGTGAGCACCAGGTCGGTGGCGGTGGTGCCGGTCGGCAGCTCGCCGGTCAGCTTGAAGCCGACGACGCGCGGGATCAGCATGGAGACCGGCTGGCCGAGCATCGCGGCCTCGGCCTCG
Source organism: Streptomyces sp. NPDC089915 (assembly GCF_040684675.1). NCBI lineage: Bacteria > Bacillati > Actinomycetota > Actinomycetes > Kitasatosporales > Streptomycetaceae > Streptomyces > Streptomyces sp. NPDC089915. The sequence continues at coordinate 30,475 of NZ_JBFBGN010000082.1, forward strand.
ATGCCGCCGACGCCCCAGCCGAGCACGCCGAGGCCGTTGACCATGGTGGTGTGCGAGTCGGTGCCGACGAGGGTGTCGGGGTACGCCTGGCCACCCCGGACCATGACCGTGCGGGCCAGGTGCTCGATGTTGACCTGGTGGACGATGCCGGTGCCCGGGGGGACGACCTTGAAGTCGTCGAAGGCGGTCTGGCCCCAGCGCAGGAACTGGTAGCGCTCCTTGTTGCGGCCGTACTCCAGCTCCACGTTCTGGGAGAACGCGTCCTTGGTGCCGAACTTGTCGGCGATGACCGAGTGGTCGATGACCAGCTCGGCCGGGGAGAGCGGGTTGACCTTGGACGGGTCGCCGCCGAGCTCCTTGACGGCCTCACGCATGGTGGCGAGGTCCACGACGCAGGGGACGCCGGTGAAGTCCTGCATGATCACGCGGGCCGGCGTGAACTGGATCTCCTGGCTGGGCTGCGCCTGGGAGTCCCAGCCGCCGAGCGCCCGGATGTGGTCGGCGGTGATGTTCGCGCCGTCCTCCGTGCGGAGCAGGTTCTCCAGCAGGACCTTCAGGCTGTAGGGAAGGCGCGCGGCGCCCTCGACCTTGTCCAGCCGGAAGATCTCGTACGACTCGTCGCCCACCTGCAGCGTGCTGCGGGCGTCGAAGCTGTTCGCCGACACGACAGTCTCCTTCATGCATGATTTCGCGCGTATTACCGCATCCTGCCGCCACGCCCTGTGGCCAATCCGCTAAGGTAAGGCTAAGTTAGGTAGCCCTTACCCGCGGGGGCGGCTGCGGTGCGCCTTCGGCAGATATCTCGATGTCGAGATAACTCTAGTACATGGCCGCGCCTCGGGTCAGCACGCCTCCGTGTCCGTCTCGGCACGTCGCACCGCCCCGCACTCGCCGTTCACTGCTGCCGCACATCTCGTCACGGCGCCCTCAACGGAGGGACGAGGTCCGGTGGAGCAGGGCCGCCGGGACCGTCAGCCCGCCCGGCGCGGCGGGGGTTCCCGGCTCCAGCAGGGCGACCAGGGCGGCCACCGCCGCCTCGGCGAGCGCCTCCGGGTGGAGGGTGACGGTGCTGACCGGAGGACGGCAGTCCGCGTACGCCGGGTCCTCGCTCGCGCAGACCAGCAGCAGGTCCCCCGGCACCGACAGGCCGTGCCGGGCGGCGGCGGCCAGGGCCTGGCGGCCGCCCGGGTCGTACAGGGAGTAGACGGCGTCGGCCCCGCCCCCGGCGAAGACCCCGTCGAAGGCGTGGCCGGGACCGTCGTGGGGGTCGAAGCGGACCGGCAGCGGGGTCCGGCCGCGCCGGGCGCACCAGCGCCCGTACGCCTCGGTGACGGCCCGGGTGTAGTGCTCGTCGCCGAATCCGGCGTGCAGCGCGATGCGGCGGGCCCCGGCGGAGGCGAGGTGGTCGAGGACCTCGTGGGTGGTGGCGGTGTGGTCGTTGTCCACCCAGACGTCTCCGGGACGGGGGTCGGCGGGGCGCCCGTCGAAGACCAGCGGGATGCCCCGGGCCCGCAGGGCGCGCAGCACCGGGTCGTCGTGGGGGCTGTCGAGCAGCAGCATCCCGTCCACCGCGAGGTGGTGCCAGGCGGTTGCGGCCCCGCGGTCGGCGGGCAGGGTGGTCAGGGCGTAGCCGCGGGCGTGGGCGGCGGAGGTGGCGGCGGTCAGCCAGCGCGAGAAGTAGGCGACGGCCACGAAGTTCCAGGGGGCCCCGGCGAAGGTGGTCACGGCCAGGCCCAGGGTGCGGGTGCGGGGCGTGCGCGGGGCCCCGTACCCCAGGCCGGTCGCGATCTCGCGGACCCGGCGGCGGGTGCCCTCGCCGAGCCGTCCGGTGCCGTTGAGGGCGTGCGAGACCGTGGCGGTGGACACCTCCGCGGCGCGGGCGATGTCGGCGAGGGTCGGTCCGGGCGGCACGCGGGCCATCGTACGGATCAGGCGGGCGGCGGGGTACGGGGCCGCCGGGGCGGACCGGGGCGGATCGCCCTGCGGAATCCGTCGCGGGGGGCGGGTTCTGGTTAAGGGGTTAATCACCGAGTGTCCTGGCCACAGCCAACGGTTTGGAGTGGTCATGACGTCTTCTGTTTCCCGGCGCGGGCTCCTCGCGGCGGCCGGTGCCGCCGGGGCGGCGGGTCTGCTGGGCGCCGGCCCCGACGCACTGGCGGGGCC